>JAJONK010000062.1 GCA_021323355.1 Deltaproteobacteria bacterium | reverse complement strand
TCAATCCGGACCAGTTTCGCTGGATAACAGGCGTAGAATTTATCGCCCGTTACGAATCCTCACCTGGAAAAGAGAGATGCTTTTGTAGGAAGTGCGGCTCCCCGCTTGGTCTTAGCGATTCCGGAAAGATCACCGAAGTGGTATTGGGAACGGTTGATGGTGATCCGGGTGTGCGTCCCGGCGAACACATCTTCGTCGGTTCCAAAGCCCCCTGGTACGAAATCGTCGATGCACTGCCACAGTATGAGGAATGGCCCCCGGGAATGGCGCCGTAATGGCGGCGGTAGCGGTTTAGCATCGTGTGCATTTGGCGCCTTTCGCTTCTTGGCCGCCGTGCGTTTTTCCGGCTCCGACATTGACACGACAGTCCGGCAATCACGAACAAGGCTCGTGCCTCACAGGTATCCCTTCTCTCGATAATACCGCTCCGCTCCCGGATGCAGCGGAAAATCCAGCGGGCCGGCTTCCGTGTTCGTGCACAGCTGCTTCATCGATGGCGTCTCGGTTGCATCGTAGGGAATGTCCTCGCGGATCTTATCCAGCACGCCTGCGATGTGATAGGCGAGTTCGTCGGGAAATTTCTCATGCACGACAATCGGCCAGCCGCTAAAGTCCACCACCGTAGTTGGATCGTTGATGCCGGCGACGCGACCGTGATCGAGCCTGGCCCTTTGAAAGCCATATTTTTCCAACTTCTTCAGCACAGGCTCGGAAAAGGAAAGAAACCTCATTCCATGCTCCACCGCAACGTCGCCCCAGGAGTCCATACCTTCGTCGATAACCATATCGAGCGTGCCGGAGACGATTCCTTCCCGCCGGTGCGGATTGCTCGGGCGCACCACTTCATCTACGGTGCCGCCCCACTCGATAAAGTCCTGCTGTGAAATGCCGTGCGCCTTGAGCAGCGTCTTGATCGCGAAATCGACGCAATCGTTGACTGCTATCGAGACATTCATCTTGGGCTTTTTATCGATGAGCTCTTCCATCGTGCGCACGCCCAACTGCGGCGACACCGCGATCACTAAACGATCCCAGGACGGAAACACCGCCAGAGCGCGCAGCGGATACTTGCGCCGAAACGGCCCCACTCCTCGAACCGACATGGACGGAATGATCGAGGGATTGAGCCAGACCAGATCGAGCTTGCCGCTGGCGACGAGTTTGGCACCGTTGAGCCCGCTGCACCATGCGGGACTTACGCCGATGGTGAAAGGATAAGGCGGCCCTGAATGCGCCGAACCGCCCGGCAGTTCGACCATCAATCGAATGGCGCTGGTCAACAGCGTCGGAGCATCCTCATAGAGTCCGGACAGAATTTTTGTAGCAATCCGGGCGCGCATCAGGCTGGCGCTCATGGGTTTTACACTGCGATCATCGTAAGCCACTAAGTATTCTCCTTTAGTTTGTTGAAAACTTCAGAGCTATTCTGAATGATTTTCAGAGTCAACAGTTTTGCATCTGGAGTGACGCGCTAGCTCACAGCTTTCGGATCGCTAACAATGCTGATTCATTCTTGACGCCTATTCAGCGCAAGCGATATATCATCAGCTAGCAGACTGCTGAAATATCGCTGCAGGCTGCTCAAAAAGATCCAGATACTAGGCGCGCGAAAATCGACGAGCGAAGGCGTACTCCCAGTACGTTGCAGCGAGGCGATTGAGCGGAACGAAGTATATGGGTCTTTTTCAGCCGCCTGCTAAAGGAGAGTTCATGTATTACCCCGACCTGAGTGTTTTCGGCGTCGATAACGACCGGCTCAAATCGCAGCGTTTGTCGCGCCTGCAGCAAGCCATGAAAGAACACGATCTGGCGGCGCTCATGCTCACCGACTGGCTCAACATTCGTTATGCAACCAACTCGGTTTTCATGATCAATCTGCGCGCCACTGCAATTCAGCGTTTTGTCTTGGTGCCTCAGAGCGGGGCTCCATTGATTTGCCAGCGCGAGCTATCAAGAAGGCCTCGAGACCCGTTTCGCCGCTTCGATGCATTTATGTTCGGCATGCGGCCGCCGGTTGCGACCAGGGACTTCGCCGCGCAAACGAAAGCGAACCTGCGCGAATTGGGTATCACCACCGAGCGGGTCGGCGTCGATTGCCTGAACCTTGAAGCAGTCGAAGCATTGAGAGACGCCGGCATTCAACTGGTCGACGGCTCTCGCGCAATCAATCAGGCGCGCGCGGTAAAGACCATCGATGAGCTCCAACTGATTCGCTGGACCACCCGGGCCAAAGAGAAAGGCTATGATCTGGTTCGCGCGGCGCTGCATGAATCGGATCTGCCCGAAGAACGCTTGAGCCGGATCATGTTGGATTCTTTGCTGGATCAGGGATTCGAAGCGGGCAGTGAATTCGTTTCGATCTATGAATCGTCCAAGGCGCGAACGCACAACGAGCCCATGGGCACGGACATGGTGGTGGTGGAAGGTGATCTGGTAATCTGCGATGCCACCGTAGCCGGACCGGGAGGTTACTACAGCGACTTCGCTCGTACATTTAGTCGCGGCACGCCGACGACGCAGAGCAGGAACCGTTATCGAGAAGCTTACCAAAGCTTGCAGGAGGCATTGCCGTTGATTAAACCCGGACCTTGCACTGAGCTTTTCAACCGCTTCGGCAAACACAGCTCCTCGAGAATGGCTGGACTGGACGGTTTTCATGGGGTCGGTTTGTGCATCTATGAATCGCCCTGGCTGCGCGGCGGCGATCCACCGGAGTACGTGGTGAATTTAGAAGAGGATATGATTGTCGCCCTCGAGATTAATCACTATCCGGTCAAGCTCGAGCACTTGCTGCGCGTAACCGATTCGGGAGCGGAAATTTTGTCGCGCTATCCGGTAGATCCAGAGCTAGTCCCGGCGTGAGTGGCAAACGCGCAATCGCGAAACCTTTTATTGGCAACCTGGCGGCAGTCTCCCGATTATTACGGCGTAGTTCGTGGTTCAGCGGTCTTGAGCCGGCTTGGCGAATCGTGAGTTTATTCCAGCCGGTTAATCAGCTTCGCAATCCCTGTCGGCGAGGCTTCGGAGATTCACTCAATGAGCTGGTGCACTTGGAAAGGGCCTGTCGGTGAGGCAGTTAACACCGGCATCGCAGGAATACCGAGCCTCTGCGCTGGCAATCTGGTCGGCCCTGTTGGCGGTTTACCTGATCTGGGGATCTACCTATCTGGCGATACGTTTCACGGTCGAAACAACTCCGCCGTTTATCTCTGCGGCGTTTCGCTTCATCGTCTCTGGAGCATGTTTATACACCTGGCGTCTTTTCGCCGGTGATGCCAAGCCCACGGCCGTGGAATGGCGCAGCGCCGCCACCGTCGGAATTTTTCTTTTACTCGGCGGCAACGGCGGCGTCGTCTGGGCTTCGCAGTTCATTCCGTCCAGTCTCGCCGCGCTGCTGGTCGCTACGGTACCGTTGTGGATGGTCGCGATCGACTCGGCCCGGCCGGGCAAACAAAGACCGAGCGTTGCTGCCATCGTCGGCATTCTCATCGGCTTCGGTGGGGTCGTTCTGCTGATCCGGTTCGCCGCCAGCGATGCCCTTGTCTTCAATCTGTTCGGCACCACGGCTGTGCTGTTTGCATCGCTCTCATGGGCCATCGGTTCGCTGTATGCGAGGACCGCAAGACTTGCCGCGTCACCGCTACTGGCAACGGGCATGGAAATGTTTGCCGGCGGTGTCGCACTGCTGGTGACCGCAACCATTACCGGCGAATGGAACCACCTGGATATCGGCGCGGTTTCATCACGCTCGGCGCTCGCGCTGGCGTACCTGACTGCGGTGGGTTCCGCGGCTTTCGTTGCCTATGTCTGGCTCCTGCGCGTGGCGCCGACACCGCTGGTATCGACTTACGCCTACGTTAACCCGCTGGTCGCAGTTTTGCTCGGTTACTTTCTTGCGAACGAGCCGATGACCGGGCGCACGTTGTTTGCCGCGAGTTTGATCATCGGCTCGGTGGTGCTGGTCAGCGCGCCCAAACGATAGCCATCTGCAATCCAACCAGTAGAAATGCAGCAACAGATTGCAAATCGCCGCGACTTCTAAATATAAGATTCCTATGATCTGCAATGCGCCGTACCGGCGATTTTACCTTGCGGGAGGAACCTATGACCATTACGTTGTACGATGCGTCGCCTTCGGCTAACAGCGATCGGGTAAAAATCGTTCTCCATGAGAAAGGACTCGCCTACCAACGGGTGACCCTCGACCTTGCGAAGAAAGAACAGAAGCAACCTGAATTCTTAAAGCTCAATCCGTAGCTGATGCCGAAAGATCCGTATCTGCGCGCGCGCGGCCGCGTTTTAGTCGACTACGGTTTGAGATACATGCATGAGCCTTACTGGGCATTGCGCGGCGAAATGTTGAAGAAGGAAAGCGAGCGCGATCAAACAGTCATCGACGAGAAGCGCCAGGAATTGAGACACCTCATGCAGTATCTCGAAGACGCGCTGAGCGGCAAGCCGTATTTTCTCGGCGACCTAAGCCTGACTGACATCGATCTGCTGGCGCGGTTTTTCCGATTCGAAGACTATGGCGCTCTGCCGGATCCTTCTTTGCCGTGGCTCAATGGCTGGCTGCAGAAGATGAAGCAGCGCCCATCAGTTAAACCGGCGAACCGCCACCAAATGTTAAATCCTGATCCATCCGAAGGAGAAATATATGACTGGAGCAAATCAGCCCTTCAACATCATCGAAGCCACCATCGAGAGCGTTCATAGCGCTTACCGATCCGGCCAGCTTACGGCACAGCGGCTGGTACAGATGTATTTGGATCGCATCGAGGCTTTCGACAAGAAAGGCCCGGCGATCAATGCCATCATCTCTATCAATCCACTGGCGTTAGGCGAAGCTGAACGCCTTGACGCCGCTTTCAAAACGTCCGGCTTTGTCGGTCCGCTACACGGGATCCCGGTGATCATGAAGGATCAAGGCGATGCCAAGGGAATGCCAACGACCCTGGGCTCGGTGTTGTTCAAGGATTATTATCCGCAGCGCGACGCGTTCGCGGTGGAAAAACTTAAACGGGCGGGCGCCGTGATTCTTGGGAAAGCCACGCTCGGCGAGTTAGGCGGCGGCGATACCCACGGTTCTCTTTTCGGCTCGACGCGCAATCCGTACGACCTGGAACGCACCGCGGGCGGATCTTCAGGAGGCTCGGGAGCGAGTGTTGCCGCCAACTATTGCACGGTCGCCATCGGCCAGGAGGGCTTTGCATCGATTCGGCGGCCATCGACGTGGAATTCGGTGTGCGGCATGCGCCCCACCGCCGGCTTAGTCAGTCGCAGCGGAGTCTACGCCGGATGGCCATCCCCGGTCGGATCCCTGGGACCGATGACGCGTTCGATGGAAGATCTCGCCAAGCTGCTCGATGTCATGGTCGGCTATGACCCGGAAGATCCTCTCACCGCCAGGGGTGTCGGGCAGATTCCGGAAAGCTACACAAGCTTTCTCGATAAGAACGGCCTCAAAGGCGCGCGCATCGGGATTTTGCGCGAAGCCATGGGTTACGCGACCGAACCCAACTCCGAAGACTTCCGCAAGATCGAGGAAGTTTTCGACAAGGCCGTGGAAGAGTTAAAAAGTATCGGAGCGGAGATTGTCGATCCCATCGTCATTCCCAATTTAAAAGCCTTGCTCGCCAAGCGCGCCGTCAGCCAAGCCATCGAGCAGGAATCGTTCAAAACTTACTTCGGCAGAAATTCTGGCGCGCCGTATAAAACCCGCGAGGACGCCATGAAATCGCCGGACTTCGCCAAAGTCGTCAAAGGCTCGCGCGAAAGATGGAGCAGGACCGGCGAACCGGCTGCGCATTACGAATACCTCAAGGCGCGCGAGCAACTGATGACCAATTTATTGCAGGTCATGGCCGACAACCGTCTGGACGCGATCGTCCACAAGGCGGTGGAGCACCAACCGACCTTGATCAAGGACGGGATCAATCCGCCTTACGTCGATCAGAAAGGCGCGCCGCACATCAATACGTTTCTGATCTTCGTTCCTTCCATCGTGGTTCCCGCCGGCTACACGCGCGACAATTTACCCGCGGGAATCACCTTCCTGGGACGGCCGTACGAGGACGGCAAGATGATCAAACTGGCCTATGCCTACGAGCAGGCAACGCGCCACCGCCGGCCGCCGGCCAGCACTACCGCTTTGTGAATTATGACAGCGCAAACGCATTCATCCGACTCGGAGCGGGGATGAGCACCTATGTACCGATCGAGTGGTAAGCCTGGAGGAGCGAAGACACAGAACCGAACAGCTTCTATACCGTCTATGGAGCAACGTGTGGGACAGCAATTTTTTCAAGCGTCCACAACGCGCTGGAGCTTGCAGGCCGCTACTAGCCAGAGGCTTATTGTCTTCGCTCCGGAAGGCTTGCCGCTTGATCGCATTATCGCTTGAACCTGGGGATGAGCTTATCGAATCATTGCCTATGAACAACATCAAACAAACCGGTGAAATTCGCTTCGTCGACACCACCTTGCGCGATGGGCAGTTGAGTCTGTGGGCCTCGAATATGACCACCCGTATGATGCTGCCGGTTATTGATCGTATCGACGCAGCTGGCTTTGAAGCATTCGAGCTGATCTCTTCGGCATTTTTTAAGAAGGCGGTTCGCGATCTAAAAGAAGATCTTTGGGAACGTACGCGGTTGGTCGCGCAACGGGCTAAAAAAACACCGCTCCGCTCCATCCGCAGCCGCTCCATGCTGGCATTTCAGATCACCCCAACCGCCATCGCCGAGCTCTGGCTCGAGCGCTTGGCCGCTAACGGGATCTCCGAGCTGCGCACCTCGGATCCTTCCAATACTCCATCGTACTGGGCAGAGTCGGTGGCCGGTGCCAATCGGCTGGGCCTCAAAACGATTCTCAACATTATTTATTCGATATCGCCGAAACACACCGACGACTATTTCCTTCAGAGAATTCGCGAGGCCGCCAAACTCGACGTGGCGCGCATCTGCTTCAAAGATCCGGGAGGACTGCTCACGCCGGAGCGAACCCGCGCACTGGTTCCGTTGATCCTCAAGAATGCCAACGGAAAACCGGTCGAGTTTCACACCCACTGCACCACTGGTCTGGGCGCGCCGTCCTGCCTGGAGGCGATCAAGGCGGGAATCCGCTCGATTAACACAGCGATCCCCCCTCTAGCGGAGGCTTCCTCTAATCCGTCGATCTTCAATGTCGCGATGAACGCGCGGGCGCTGGGTTACTCCACCGCAATCGACGAAGAGGCTCTCAAGCCAGTCACCGAGCATTTCACCGCGGTCGCTAGACAAAAGGATCTTCCCATCGGCAGGCCGGTCGAGTATGACGCCTTTCATCCGATTCATCAGGTGCCCGGCGGAATGATTTCAAACTTCCGCTTCCAACTGGCAAACCTCGGCAAGCTCGATCAACTGGACGAGGTACTCCAGGAGGTGGTTCGGGTCAGGGCGGAGTTTGGCTACCCGATCATGGTGACCCCCTATTCCCAATTTGTCGGCGTGCAAGCGGCGATCAACGTCATGGTTGGAGAACGTTACAAAGAGATCACCGATGAAATGATCCAGTACGCGCTTGGCCACTGGGGCGAAGAGGAAGCGCGCTCCATCGATGCCAATGTGAGAGATAAAATTCTCAGCAGGCCGCGCGCCAAGGAGCTGGCCAAATGGACACTGCCGGAGATTTCAGTCAAAGAGTTTAGAGCGAAATTTGGCGGCGACGGCGTTTCGGACGATGAGAAAATTCTCCGTTATTTTGCCGGAGAAGATTATGTTGCAAGTATGAAGGCGGCGCCCCCGGCAAAGGATTACATGAGCTCGGCGACGCCTCTGCTAACCTTGATCAGCTCATTGGCGCAACGCAAAGATACCAGGCAAATCTTCATTCAGAGGAAGGATTTTTCGTTGCGGCTTGAAAAACGATCGGCCGTCTCTGCTTCAGACAACGTTTCAGGCGGCAATGCTGAAGCGAAATCGTCCTAACGGCACACCCCAGTCATTTTTGCGCAGGCAGCGCAAAAGCGAATAATGCCAGAGTAATGCCCAGAAGAATCATCGAGCTCAGCGCCAGAGACCAGTGGATACCGATCAAGCCGCCGACGACGCCGACGGTAACGCCACTGAAGGCGCGTAGGCCATAGGCGGACATGGTAAACAAACCGATCAGCCGGCCGCGCAAATCAATCGGCGCCTGCAGCTGAACGATGGTCTGCGCGGTGGAGTAGAAGGCGAGATTCAGAGCTCCGGCGCAAAACAACAGCGCCACTGACAACGGGTAGCTGTAGGAAAAAGCGAAAGCCGCCATCATCACGCACCACAAGATTGCGCAAAGGATTGCCGACCTCACCGTCGGCGGCAACCAGTCCTTGCCATCGAGCACGAACCCGCCCACTACCGCCCCCGCGGCATTGGCGGCAAGCAAAGCGCTGTACGTGAGATCCGCTTTTTCCGTGCCGAGGTCATGGGCAAACTCCGGCATCTGGGCGTGAAATGCATTGCCGACAAATAGCGAGGCAGCACCACCCAACGCGATCATGGTCACAATCGGCCGGTGCTCCATGATCTGCCGCAGCGTGACGATGGCATCCTTCCAAGCCATTGCCCGCCGCGGCGGCGCATCGTCGCGGAGATGGCCGGTGTAAGGAACGATCATCAGCCAGATAGTCAACGGCAGATAAATGATCGCGTTGATGAGCAAGCCGGCCGGCGCGCCAAGCCACAGCATCAAGCCGCCGCCCACCGCCGGCCCCAGCAAAATCCCCAACTGCCGGCTTGTCGAGTTGAGCCGCACTGCGCTCGGCAGATCTTCGGGGCCGACGATGTCATGTATCAGCAGTTGCTCGGCAGGCGTCCAGAATACGCCGGCGATGCCGTGAATCACCAGCAGCACGCAGGCGTGCCAAACCTCGAGACTGTCCGTGAAAAAGAGGATTGCCCAAGCGATGGAGACTAACATATACATCACCTGAGCAATCTGAATCAGCTTGCGGCAATCGTAGCGATCGGCCAGGCCGCCGAAGTAAACAGACAGCAAGAGAAACGGTGTCCAGTGACTGATCACGGCAAAACCCGCCAGCACAGGCGACTGAAACTTCTCAAATAACAACCAATAACTGATCACGTGCTCGATGTTGTCGGCCATCATAGCGAGCATGGTGGCCGGGAAAAAAATACGAAAATCACGGTGGCGCAGCGCAGCGAAAGCCACCGCTTTAGCCGGTGCGGCTCCACTCTGCGCGGCTACGCTTTCGGCGTGCTTGGACAATTTTCCTCCAGAAATAAACGCGGGATTGCAGCTGATTGTAGAACTTTCGACAGTAGCCAATCTTGCAAGGCTATGCAAATCAGCAGGAGGCGTGATCGGCAAAATCAACTAACGTTTCGGCGAGGTACTGCCTACGGTTTGACAGGATCGGCGCAGTACGCTTACACCCGAGGATCACGTGACATTTTTGAAACCTCATCCTGAAACATCGTTGATGCTCTACTACTCCCAAACTCCTTCGGGGAGAGGTAGTCCGGCAAGATCCTCAGCGGTTAACCGATTGTCGGGTTCGATGCCCAGGCGCTCGAGCACGGCGATCATTTGGCGCGCATGCTGCGCCGAGTGCCATGTTGAGCGCTCCAACAGTTGGTGCATCGGCGGCGTGCCATAAAATGTTCTGACTTTTTGCCGGCAGGACTTGTCTTCAAGCTGGGCCCACCAGTTCTCAATCCGTTCGATAATCCCGTCACCATAAGACGCAATCTCTACACCGGTCAGGCAGCTGCCGTCGGCGGGCGGCACGTTGGCATTGTTGGTGCGGTATTCAACATCCTCCAACGCGGTCTCGAGGAAAGCTTCGCCGATGCGAAAAATGTGATGGCTTAAAAGCCGGATCGACCGGTCGCGATTTTCAATCGCGCGTTCCGTGAGTCGCGGGTTGGGAATCTGGCGGACGTAGCGTTGCGATGCGCGCAGCACGGTGATCCACTTGTCCAACAATGCTTCTGGAGGAAGAGGACTGTGTCCGCTGCCTTGAAGGCCGACGAATTCAGCGACGTCTTCCATATTCTGGCAAAAGATGAACTGGCCATCCTTTGACAGGACCGGCACACTCTGCGCCCCCAGGCTGAGCAACTGCTCGCGCCCCGCGGGGTCGTTCAGAACGTCGATACTTGAAAATTCAATGCCTTTTTTCGAAAGAAACTCTTTCGTTCTAAGGCAACTGCTTCAACCAGGTTGGGTGAACAGGACGAACTTGTCAGTTTCGATTTCCATCGTCACGTCCTCTCCTTTCGGCCCGCTAACTGCGCGCAACGTATCACCGTAACCGGTTTCCTGCTAGTGAACGTGGCACATGCGAATGATTAAATGAGTATTTGCGCGTGCGCGTAAGATCACCCGTTACTTTAATCCGAAGACAGATCGGAACTCCCGAACGATGCTCGCATTCGTCGGAATCGCCGGATCGAGCGGCACCAATGGAAGGTTCTTGGGCTCCATGCTCGCTACCAGCGGCGGGATGTCCGCGCGCGCCGAGATGCGATGGCGGCTGTGAAGAATCATCTGCGCTTCTTTGGAAAGCACATAGTTAAAAAACAACTTTGCCGCGTTAGGGTGCGGCGCTTTAGCGGCGATGCCCATGATATCCATATTGACAAGAATCGGATCGGTGGTTTTCACCCACTCGACGGTCTGCCCTTTGGCTTTCAGTTGTTCGGCACGTTCAGGGTAGATAACGACTGATACCGGATACTCGCCGGCGCCCATCAGTTCTACCAGGAGATTGTGTCCATTACGCCACTGAATGCCCTGCTTGGCCAGCGCTTCCATGTATTTTTTGCCTTTGGCCTCGCCCCAGTGTTTGAGCATCCCGGCGTACCAGAAGTACTCTTCATCGTCCATGCCAAGCTTGTCTTTCCAACGCGGATGCAGGAGATCTTCCCAGTTCTTGGGAGCTTCCTGAGGACTGACCAGCCTCGAGTTGTAACCGATGACATTGTAATTGTTCTTCAACGACACCCAAAAATTCTTGGGATCCTTGTAGGCCGCCGGATAAGCGGCCGCTTCAGGGGCGGCGTACGGTTGCAGAAAATTTCTTTCCTGCAGCACCTTCAAAGCGAAAGCATTGAGCACGTCGGCGGTGTTTTGCCCGGCGCCAGTCTCGGCGATGGCGCGGTTCACGATCTGCTCGCCTCCCGCCCGGAAAATATCGACTTTGATGAAAGGATATTTCTTCTCGAACCCGGAGGCCACCAGGCGCGAGTCGTCGAGCGCCATGCCGCTCCAGAAGGTGACTTTTGCCTCCTTCTTAGCTCCGGCTACTAGATCATCCTCGGATTGTGCATAAGCGCTACTGAAAGCAAATGCCGATAGAATAGTTGATAGCGCGAGAAAGAGTAGTCGCATCCGTTCTCCTAGGTCACGATGGCGATGGGCTGAATCTCCAGCAGAAGCTCAGGCCGCGCCAAATGGCTTACCTCCACGTACGAGCTCGCCGGCAAATTATCACCGAAAAGATCTCTGAGCACGTTCTGAAACTCGGACACGTGCCGCATATCCGTCATGAAAACCGACATGCTGACAATATCGGATAGCCGACCGCCGGCTGATTCTATGGAGGTTTTAATTCTGTCAAACGTACGTTTTGCCTGGAGCGTAAAATTGAAGACTTCGCTGCCATTGGGCATTTCTCCAGCCGTATGACCGGCAAGAAAAACCATACTGCCTCCATGCACCTTGACCGCCCGCGACTGCCCCAGTTCGGGTAATGGATCGATAAAAATCTTTTCAGGTGACTCGCTCATATTTCTTTTCCTTTCATCCAAAACGGCGATGGCCGGAATCTGTAGCAGCGCTCCCGGAGTCCGGAGTTTTCTAGCTTCAACAAATGCACTGGCCGGAAAACCGTGCTTGAAAATTTCCTTTCTACCACTGGTAAACTGCCGGCCCCAACGTCGTTCGGTGGTGTAAACCGTCATCGTGGCAATCTTGTCGAGCTCGCCGCCAGCCTTGTCCAGGATGGCTCGCATGTTGTTCCAGACCTGCTGAATCTGTCCGTTAAAATCCCCGGGCGCGATCAGTCTTCCGTTTTGATCGATCGACTCTTGTCCAGAGATAAATAACAGAGTTCCGTACTCTGCCACTACAGCTTTGGAGTAAGCCGACTCGCTAACGGGTGAAATCATTTTCATTGAGGTGTCCTATTCTTACTGAGACACCCTATATAACAACGGAAGCGGCGACCTCGCAAGATTGGCGGGCACGATCATCAATTTGAATCGGATGAATAGCGGTTCTTAGCGGTTTTGTTGAAGCGGGAAAGTCACCTCGGAGACAAACGGTGTCTTTGGCGCCAGTAGTCTTGGTTATCCGTTGGCTTCATGAGGTGGATTCATTGTGAATGAGCCTTGTCCAACTTACGCCGACAGCACCGATTTTAGTGGGTAATCCAGCGCGAGCGGGTGCAGCGCGTCCTGACAAGCGTTGTACTTACTTATCAGTCTTCGGATTCTCTTGCTTTATCGGAACGACCGCGCCTTTGGGCCGCTCCTGGATCAGCCGGTCGATCGTTTCGGTAAAAAACCGCTCGACCATCCGGATTAGCGGCTCGTTATTCGATGCTAGGACAACCTCGACGTGATTGCGTAATCTGGCGCGGACAACATCGATGGGCGGGATTTTTTTACCGCGGGGCAGCTTTGAAACACGGTCAGCCATAGTCTTACTCCATCGGATCTTCTTGCGACTTAGAAAACTATAGCGAGATTTTTGTCTCTTGAAAAACCACTCAGCACGGAACATCGACGATGGGCTCAGGCTGCGGTACGGATCGACATCGTTCGCATTTACAAGACCAGCCGGCCGTCCGACGCCTCTAAATAATATCTTGCCAACGGATAGCGCTGTTTGTCTTCGAGCTTCGAGGATACCTGCGGGTCGGATTGCTAGGTTGCGTGGAACCGAGCGGGATTCTACGGTCAAGCACACGGGATTCCGGTCTGGTCCGGCGGTCGCGTCAAAACTCGAGTCGATACAGTCGGACCCAGAGGTCCGGTTCTGTGTTCCCCTCCTTCTTCACGTTGAAGCGCTCGTCTCCGCCCGGCCCGGTCGCCGGGGTGGTCCGCCACAACGAGGGCTGCCGGGCAAGTTGCTCGCGGAATTCCTCGGTCGTCCAGATCTGTCCGGGTTGCACGTGCGGTTCGACGCGCGCCGCGCAGAGCACGGCCTCTCCGCCCACAACGATGACGGCCCCGTCACCCTCGCGCCGACGCGTCAGAACTTCGCCATAGTGCAGCGCGATCCGCAGGCGAGGTTGGCCCGGAGCCCGATACACCTCGTCGATGATGTGGCGGCCGGCCCGGGCCAACTCGACCGGATCATCGTGGACGATGAACACTGCGTCACCGGCGCTAGTCTCCGCGCACACTGCGCCCTGAGCCCACTTTCTCACTGCCTCCTCAAGCGCCTGACGGACAGGCGCGTCCACTCCGGCCCGCATGAGTCCACCGAATCCGTGAACGTCGCCGGCAAGAACAAAGAGCATGCCGCTCGCGACGGTTCGATCGACGCGCGGCGTCGCTCGCCACGGCACTCCGTGGCCGACGATGTTCACTCGATCGATCCGTTGGAGATATAACGGATTGAATCGGCCGATCACTTCGGAGAGAACCGGGTGGACAATATAGTGTTCCGCCCCAGGGAGTACGCCGTCCGGTTGAAGCGTGCCTTCGCCTGGTCGAAGGAAGCGCTGAACCCACTCTCCACGCACCCAGTCGTGGTGTACGTGACCCAGAAGTCCCACCTGATAGAGCGCACAGAAGACGTGCTGCGTTTCAAGCGGGCTCCTCGTGGCATTGTGCGTTCGAAAAAGCTCCTCGACCTCATCGCGGGTCAACACGTGCCCGGGAAGTCGGTGGAGAGCATGCTCGAGATCCAGGCCGGCAACATACGGCGCGATCTCGACCAGGTATTCCTGGGCAATCTCGGTTGCGGCTTGGTTCACCGCCTCCTTCAGTCGGTATTCATTTGCCCGCTCTTCGGGCCGGAGCGTGGCCAGCCGCTCGCCGATGGTCATCAAATCACGAGGCCGGAGTAATGTGTGCCGACACAGATACTCGAACGCGTCTTCCTGAAGACCGGTGTAGATATCCGTGATCGATGTCCGGCCGAGAAACGCCTCCACGGGGTTGGTACGTAGCCGCTCGGGACGAATCATCCGATCGGGCTTCTCAAGCCGGACGTTGTTGATGAAGATCTCGCGCAGACTTTCGATCGGATACACGATGTCGATGGCGCTGCCGCGATACTGCTGGGCCATGACGGTTGTCTGGAGGCGCGCATACGCCTCCTTCCGCACGGCCGCGAAGACCTTGAGCCGATGGTTGATCCGCCGAAGCTGGTAGGCAACATCGACGAGCCCGAGCTGGGCGAAGTGCCACACGTCCGGCAGGTGACCGTCGGTGTCACTGGCACTGCGTTGGAGGTCGCTCGGTGAAAAATCCAGGAGCCGCACGAAGTGATCGATGACGCCGTGCAGCTGTTGGTCAGTGATCAGGCGCGTCAGCCTCGGGTTGACCTTAAGTCCCTCGGTCTGGCGGAGATGTTTGAGAACGGTCACCGCGATGGCAGTGAGCCAGACCTTGGCCCACGGAAGCGACGACGCCGAAAAGAAGGCGAGAGCCTCCTTGCCGAAAATCTTGTCGCCGATCAGCTTGTCGAGGAGATTGCCGGTGGGAAGACATGCCGTCCCTCCCCGGCGCTGGTACAGGATGCGCTTGGCCTTAAGCAGCAGTGTCTTCCCGAATCCCTTCGTCCCTATGACGATGAACTTGTCATCGCGGTCTAGGCTCAGGAAGTTGTCGATCTCGGGGGTGCGGTGCAGCAGAGCCTCGTCGAAATCTTCGGCGACCCGGATGTCGTCGGCATCCACGGTCCACGCTCGCATGCGCGTCTCCTGCTT
>JAJONK010000540.1 GCA_021323355.1 Deltaproteobacteria bacterium | reverse complement strand
CGGCATTTCTCTACTGTCGGAGTGAATATAACTTCGTTCACCGGGCTGACCTATCTGTGGAATCATCCGGGGAACACGAATCCACCGATCGGCTCGCAGACGGTCTTCCCCGATTACGTTTCCGGGGTGCTGTGCGCGATTATCATCATCTCCGGCGTGCTCTGTCGCGATCGACAAAAAAAAGGCGCTTTCATCGATCTGGCGCAATCGGAAGCGACTGCTTTCATGATCGGCGCCAGCCTGATGGAGGCAGCGGTCTCGGGCAAAGATCCGGAGCCTTGCGGCAATGCTTCTCCTTGGGCCGCGCCGCACGATTGCTATCCGTGCGCCGGCGAAGACCGCTGGTGCGTCATCGCCACCGAGAACGATGAGCAGTGGGCGGCATTAGCGAAAATACTGGGCGGCGGTATCGATGGGGATGAACGTTTCAAAACCGCCGAAAACCGGCTGAAGTACCGTAACGAAATAAATTCAATTATCGCAGCCTGGACTCGTGAGCAAGACGCGTTCGCCGTGATGGATCGTTTACAAAAGGCCGGAGTTCCATCCGGCGTAGTGCAAACCGGCGAGGACTTGACCAATGATCCCCAACTAAATGAGCGTGGATTTATTGTCGCTGTCGAAAATCCCAGGCTGGGACGGGTCGTGTTGCCTAATTTTCCATTGCACTTTACCAACGCAAAGCTCACCCGTCGTTGGGAATTTCCTGTCCTGGGCCGCGACACCGAGACGGTCTTGCGCGACGTGGTGGGTTACAGCGAAGAGGTTATAACGGCTCACAAGAAAGATGGAGTGCTGGAATAGATCAGCAGACTTCTTCAAAATCTCAGCCTCACCGTTTGAGGCGTACCGGAGGCACAATAAAGTTCTAATTATGAGGTGTACGATGCGAAGCATTGTTTTGACGGGTTTTCTTACTACCCTGTTAGCGTCATTTGCATCCGCGCAAACCAAATCCATCGGCGAGCTGGCCAACTACCGAGGCGCCGATCGTGAAGAGGTTCTCAAGGCGGGAGCCAAGAAAGAAGGAAAGTTGGTGTGGTACACCAGCCTTACCGCGCATCGCGACATCGCCAATGTCTTCGAATCAAAGTATCCCGGCATCAAAGTCGAAACCTATCGAGCGGGCAGCACCGACCTGACCCGAAGGATTCTTTCCGAAGCGCAGGCCGGACGCAACCTCGCCGACCTGGTGGAGACTACGCCGCCGACGTTGATGATCATGCGCGACAACAAGCTGCTTTTGCCGTTTTACTCGCCTTATCTGATCAATTATCCGTCAGACGCAAAAGAAGAGGCCGATAAAGACCGTGTGCTCTGGGCTACCGACCGCGAGTCGATCATCAGCCTCGGCTATAATAAAAATCTAATCCGCCCTGCCGATGTCCCCAAGAGTTTCGTCGATTTGGTCAAGCCGGAATATAAGGGCAGGATCGGCGTGAGCGGCGACTCCACCGGTGTGCGATTTCTCGGGGCGGTAATCCGCGCCAAAGGAGAAGAGTTCATCAAGCAGCTCAGGCTTATGGAGATGAAGATGCACATGATCTCCGGCGGCGCGATCCATGAGTTGATGGCAGCGGGAGAGATGCCGCTGTCGGTCTCGATATTTCGCAATCACGTTTTGGCCGGCCAAGCCAGGGGAGCGCCGACCGAATGGGTTCCCCTGGATTTAAACGCCACCAATGCCGGCGGCGTTGCCTTGCCGAGCAACAGCAACAATCCGCATGCAGCGCTGCTGCTTGCCGATTTTCTGCTCAGCCCGGAAGGACAGAAGATCTTCGAAGAGAAATTTCGTTTCGCGACATCGACGAAAGACTACGGCTTCAAGCGATGGTATCCCGAGAAGGGCCTCACGACCGAACAGTACGAAAAGCTGGACGATCGTTGGAAGAAGCTGCTGCGCGAGATCACTCGGAAATAGCAATCTCCCCGTTCGTCTCGCGCCATTCTAATCTCGCCGGATTTCGATTAGCGTTTACCTGATTTCGCATGACATCGGCGCGCACGACGAAGCAATTGAGTCGAAACTGTAATCGCTGCGGGTTAATTCCCCGCGGCTTGCCGCGTAATGGTGAATCGTTACTCCGTCATTCCCGCATGCTTTTAGCGGGAATCCAGGCAAAATCTGACTGGACCCCCGATTAAAACATTCGGGGGTGACGTTTTGGGAAAAATCTCATCGCTCTGTTCTGCAAGGTAGTTATTTTCAGTCGGTCAGGAAACCTCAACTCATTTGACGCCTCATTTCAACTGGAGTAGAGCTCACAGAGAGACATTTTCTTCTACGAATTTATGAATACTGATACTGGCGATTTGAAAGGAGAGATAGCTATGGCGGAATACCAAACGCTACTGGTGGATAAGAACGACGGAGTAACGACGATTACCTTGAATCGGCCGGAAAAACGCAATGCGATGAGTCCGCAATTGCATCGCGACATGTACGACTTGCTCACGGACCTACGCTACGACAAAGACACCCGAGTGATAGTCATCACCGGAGCGGGTGAAAGTTTTTGCGCCGGACAGGATCTCAAACAGTACTTCATTGAAATGGACTCGCAGCCGGCGCGGGTGCGCGACGAGGTGCGGGAGAAATCGCGTCAATGGCGCAACGAAATGCTCCGTAAGATGCCGCAGCCGGTGATCGCGAAAATCAACGGTTGGGTATTCGGCGGCGGCTTCACCGTCGTTACCGGGTGTGACATCGCGATTGCG
>JAJONK010000061.1 GCA_021323355.1 Deltaproteobacteria bacterium | reverse complement strand
TCCAGTCGCACGTTTGTCCCGGCTTATCGTCGGCCTATCGGCATGGTTTTTCAGAGCTACGCCATTTGGCCGCACATGACGGTTTTTGAGAATGTCGCCTTTCCCCTGAGGGTCGGCAAACAGAAGGTCAGCAACGACGAGATTCGAAGGAAGGTGATGACCGCCGTTGAGCAGGTCGAGCTGGGAGGTTATGAAGACCGTATGGCGACGCAGCTTTCCGGCGGCCAGCAGCAACGTCTTGCGTTAGCTCGGGCGCTGGTCCGGGAGCCGAAAGTCCTGCTCTTGGATGAGCCGCTAAGTAATCTCGATGCCAAGCTGCGCGAGCGCATGCGCGTGGAGCTTCGCGAATTGCAGCGGCGCCTGGGCATCACTACCTTGTATGTTACGCATGATCAGATCGAAGCATTATCGATGTCCAATGTCATCGCGGTGATGAGCGCCGGGGTGACTGTTCAAGAAGGGACTCCGCGTGAGATCTATCTTCAGCCCAGGAGCAAATTTGTCGCGCAATTCATCGGCTCGACGAATCAAATCAGCGGGCAAGTCACAAACCGGGGAAGCGATGGAACCGGCATCGTGAGAACCGAGGAGGGGGAGATCTCCTGCGGGATTTTGACTGAATTGAAAGCCGGCGACAAGGTGGTCGTTGTGGTGCGCCCGGAAAGCATTGTCCTGCATCAAAAGAAGCCCTCGCAGGGAGACAATGTCTTGGAGGGTAAGATCGGTGCTGCCATGTTTCTCGGCGAGTATGTCGATTGCACGATCGAGCTCGGCAAGAATGTTCTAGAGACTCATCAACCCCATTCGCTTCGAGTGCGCCGCGGCGACACTGTTTGGGTGGAATTGCCGGTGGGCGACTGTATGGCCTTGCCTGCCGAGCAGTAATCTTTCGTGGGTCTTTTACGGGCCCGTTCCTTGGACAGCCCACGTTTCGTTGACCACCTTGCCCATCATTCGATCGTCCCATTTTTCGTAATTGTTTCCTACGCAAGCTTGTGTGCTAGAAAAGTTTCATCGCGTGTTTCGGAGGTACGATGAGGATCGTGGTAGAGATATGGTTGGCAGTTGTTTTGTTGTCAGTTCTGACGGCGCAGTCCTTTAGCCAAGAACGAATCAAAATCGCCTACAGCTCAGCCGACGCATCCAATGTGGTGTGGTTCACCGCACTCGATGCGGGGCTGTATAGGAAACATGGACTCGACGTCGAGCTGGTTTTCATCCAAAGCTCGACCATGAGCGTCTCCACGTTGGTTTCAGGCGATATTCAGGTTGCCAACAGCTCCGGGGGCGCGGTGGCGAGTGCAGTCGTGGCCGGCGCCAACCTGATCATGACCGCATGCTACATCAATACGTTACCCTACGAACTGGTGGTTCAGGAGTCGGTGAAATCGGTGGAAGATTTGAAGGGGAAAAGCGTCGGCATCAGCCGCGTGGGGAGTGCTTCGGATGTGGCGGCAAGGGTACTGATCAAAGGACTTGGTTTGGAGCCGGTGAAGGACGTGCCGATCATGCAAGTAGGCGGTCCATCGGAGCGGGCGGCGGCGTTTAGAACAGGTAAAATCGTCGGCTTTCCTTCACCGCCGGGAACCATTCACCTCGCTAAAGGCATGCCGCATCGGATTATGATCAGCACGGCGGACTTCCAAAAGCGTTTCGATTTTCCTTATATTTGCTCTACCACCACAAAGAGTTATCTGGCGAGCAACCGGGAAACCATGAGGAAGCTCACTATGGCGCTCATTGAAGCGACTCATTTCCTTAAGACCCGTAAGCAAGAGACCATGAAATTCATCGCCAAGTACACGCGTCAGAATAATCCGCAATTTTTAGAGTCATCCTGGGAAGCCAACGTGAAGTTGCACGATCGCGTCCCATTGGTTACCCGTGAAGGAACCGAGGTGCAAATCAAAGAGGCGCTGGCGCGAAAGCCGGGCGCTACTTTGCGCGTCGAGGATATCGTCGACGACAGCATCGTACGCGAATTGGAGAAGACCGGGTTTATCGATAAAGTCTACAAGTAGGTCAACCACAAAAATACGCATGATCATCGCCGTTGTTCTTTCCGCGGGCGAGTCTAGTCGCATGGGCCGTCCCAAGGCGCTGCTGCCTATCCAAGGCCAGAAGTTTATCGAACGCATCATCCGTGTGATAGGGCAAAGCAGGGTAGGTCGAACCATCGTTGTCTTGGGTCATCATGCCGATCAGTTGCGCGGCAAAATCGAGCACTTGCCGGTCGAGGTCGTGATCAATCCCGATTACCGCAGCGGCCAACTATCGTCCTTGCAGGCAGCCATACGTCATATCAGTGACGATGATCGCTGCGATGGCATGCTGGTGCATTTAGTGGATCATCCGTTTATCGATGTTGCGCTGGTGGACGCGCTGATCGAGAGTTTTTTCGAAACAAAAAAAATGATCGTGGTGCCGCGCTATAAAGGAAAGCGCGGTCACCCGGTTATTTTTTCGCGCGAATTATTCGGAGAGTTGCTCAATGCTCCCCTTGATCAGGGCGCCAAGGCGGTGGTTAATGCGCATCGCCAAGAGACCCTGGAAATTGAGTGGCAGGATGAGGGCATTACCCTAGATATCGATACCCCTGAATTATATCGACAACATGTTAGAGGAGAATAAATGTCCAGATTGAAACTTACCCTAGCTTGCGGCGATTACGATTTCTTGCGGCCATTGATCAATGGCGAAATCCAGCCGCAGGGTATTGATTTAAATGTACTCACCATGCCCTCTCCAGAGCGGCATGGCCGGATGCTCCGGCATGAAGAATTCGACGTCTGCGAGCTGTCACTGATCGCCTATTTGGTGTCTCATGATCGCGGCTGCAACTACACCGCGATTCCGGTTTTCCCGCACCGCCGGTTTCGTCACTCCTACATGGTCAAGAGAACCGGCTGCGGCATCGACAGACCGTCGGACCTAAACGGCAAGAGAGTGGCTCTTGATACCTTACAGAACTCCGCCGGGCTGTGGATGCGCGGCATCCTTCAGGACCATTACGGCGCCGACTTGAAGTCCATCGAATGGTGGTGCCAGGAGGAAGAGGACATCGCTTTCGAACCGGCAAAGTGGATGAAGGTCAAGCGCGTGCCGCCGGGGAAAAACGTCGATCAAATGCTGCTCGATGGCGAGCTGGAAGCGGCGCTTTATCCGGAGACGTTGCCATCGATCAAAGCGGGCTCGCCCAAAGTTGCTCTGTTGTTTGCCGATCCGAAGAAGGCCGAAATCGAGTACTACAGAAACGGCGGCCATTTTCCAATCATGCACACCGTCGTCGTGAAGAATAAGATTCTTGAGAAAAACCCGTGGGTGGGGATCAGCCTCGTGCGGGCGTTTCAGAGAGCGAAAGAGATTTGTTACGAACGCAATAGCGATCCACGCAGTTTTGCGCTTGTCTGGGTTCAGGATCTTATCCGAGAACAACGCGAGATTTTTGGTCCCGACCCTTGGCCGTACAATCTGGAAGACAACCGAAGGACGTTAGAGGCGGCGATCCGATACGAATACGAGCAAGGAATGATCAAACGAAAGATCGAGCCGGAGGAGTTATTCTTTCCACCGAGCCTGCAGCGGATTCAACAATACATTTAACGGGGACGTCTAAGACAGCGCCGCTGGGCTATGCCACCGGCGAATCGGAGGATTTCCGCTTGCAGAAACGACACAATTTACCGAGCCGGTGCGGGAAAGATGAATTCTTCTTCGGTGGCGTTGGTAGTTCCTAGACGGATCAGTGCTTCTATGTCGAGCCGGCTTTCATCCTGTTCCACATCAGCGAGCCGCGCCCTGGTAGCCGGATGTTTCGGAACGAAAAGTTGGCAACAATCCTGGTCTGGAATGGACGAGATCTCGTAAGTGCCGATGCGCCGCGCCTGATCGATGATTTCCTGTTTGTCCATGCCGACCAGCGGCCGAAGAACCGGCAGCTGCGCTGCCTGTTGAATCACTGCCATATTTTCCAAGGTTTGTGAGGCTACTTGAGCTAGACTTTCGCCGGTAACCAGGGCTTGGCATTTTTCGCGGCGCGCGACTTGCTCGGCAATTCGCAGCATCATCCTCCGGTACAAGATGACCCGCAGCGGCCTGGCGACAGCCGCAACAATTTGTCGCTGAATCTCGCCAAACGGGATGAGGTAAAGGCGCGATTGAAACTGGCAACGTGTCAGCTCGGTGACTAGCTGGCGCACTTTCTGCTGCGACGTCTGATCGAGATACGGGGCGCTGTGAAAGTGAACGAAAATCAAACGGCAACCACGCTGCATCATTCGATAGGCGCCGACCGGCGAATCAATGCCTCCCGAAATGAGCGCAACCACTCTGCCGCTGGCCCCAACCGGTAAGCCCCCAGGTCCGGCAATTTTATTAAAACCAAAGAAAGCGTCCCGCGGCAGGATTTCCACCGTCACCGTCAATTCCGCATTGGTCAGGTTTACACGCGCGCCTGTTTGATTTTTTACCGCGGCGCCAAGTTGCCGATTGATCTCCGGCGACTTCAAAGCGAATGTCTTATCGCCGCGTTGGGTATCGATACGGAAGGAACTAAATCGGCTGCCGTCAAGCGATTCGAGGATTCGATCGCGAAGAATTTCGATATCCCTCGGCGTTCGTTCAACCATGGAAAAATTTGCCACGCCAAATACGCTCCGGATTCGCTCAATTAAAACTTCGGTATCGTAGTCGGCTTTGAACGTCAGTAAAAGGCGAGCGGGCAGGCTACGAATCTCTTTGATGCCAAGATCCTTGACCGCCGAGATGAGATTTCGCTTTAACAGCTCGATGAAGTACCGGCGATTGCCCTTCTTCAAGGCGATCTCGTGATAACGAATCAGTACCGAATCCATCGTTTAGCGATACCAAATTCCGCCTGGTTTTGCATGTTTTTACCCCTATGGTAGTATCCGGTCAGCTATTCAATAGGCCAAGTCAGGAAACAAACCTATGTTCAAAAGTCTCGCCGAGGCAAAGCAGTTCGCTGCCGACAAGATGAAAAAAAATATGCTGTTCGGGACGGATCGGTTTGTCTGCGATGTTTACTGTTTCGAGCCGGGACAAACCCAGGCGCCGCACACACACGATGGACAGGACAAGGTTTACTACGTCGTCGAGGGACGGGGTCTATTTCAAGTCGGCAACGAAGAGAAAGAATTGGGCGCGGGAGAAATGGCGCTGGCTACTTCAGGACAAAATCACGGCGTCAGCAATCGCAGCCAACAGCAATTGGTAGTGCTGGTGTTCATCACGCCCAACCCGTCGCATTGACTACAATGCAGGAAGAGAAACTGGAAGTCGTCAGGGCCAACGAGAGTTTCTACCGTGCTTTCGAAAGCCTTGACATCAAAGAGATGGAAAAGATTTGGGCGAGGGATTGCGACATTCAATGCGGGCATCCGGGATGGCGGATCTTGAGGGGATGGGAACCGGTCATGGAAAGCTGGCGGCGCATTTTTGAGAACACACCCTCCATGCGTTTCATGCTGACTGACGTTATAGTGGACGTCCGTGGTAACGTGGCTTGGGTGACGCTCTATGAAAACCTGACCAGTTCTATTGAGGGTCAGAACGTTTCAGTAACAATTTTGGCAACGAATGTTTTTCTTAAGAATTTCGGCGCCTGGCGGATGATTCACCATCACGGCTCATCGGTAGCGCCGCCAGGACCGCAGAGCGATCCGTCAACCGTTCATTAGCAGGCCTGCTGAAAAGCCTCATATGCGTCCTTGCGCTTGCGCGACTCGCTTCAACGTACTTCCCCGTACGCCTCAGTTCAGCGAACTTCACGAGCGGTGATCTCGAAACGGAAAGAAATCTTGACTAAACTGAACCAGTACCCTCATTCATCTGATTCGCAGTCATTCCAGTGAACAGCCTCGAGGGGAAAATAGCCATTGTTACCGGTGCCGGCCGCGGCATCGGCAGGGCTGTTGCTTTCAATCTGGCAGAGTGTAGCTGCAGGGTCATTTTAACCTCCCGCACATCGGCCCAGCTCGAACATGTTCAGCAGGAAATATCGACATCCGGCGGCGAGGCGATCACTATCGCGGCAGACTTGACCCGTGACGATGAGATTCAACGGCTCGTCGAAGAAAGCCGGCAGCGCATGGGAGCGCCCGATATCCTGATCAACAATGCCGGTTGGGGAAAGCGCGCGCCCGTTGTCAAAGTACCAAGTGAGGATTTAGATCAGACGTTGCGGCTCAATCTCCGCGCCCCAATGATTCTTGCCCGGTCGCTTGTCCCCAGCATGATTGAAAAAGGCCAGGGAGCAGTGATCAATATCGGTTCGGTCTCAGGAAAAACCGGTGAAGCCAATGGCGCTGCCTATTCGGCGTCGAAGTTCGGCTTGATCGGATTCACCCAATCCTTGTATGAAGAAGTGCGCGAGTACGGGATCAAGGTTGCTGTAATCTTGCCGGGATTTGTCGATACTCCGCTAATTCCGCCAAACCGGCAACTCGACCGCAGCAAGATGATTCAACCGGCGGACGTGGCGCAGACGGTTCACTACATCCTGGTCTCAGCGCCGACCTGTTGTCCGGTGGAAATCACTCTGCGGCCACAAAAAAGTCCCTACCGTTAATTCGTAGTCGGCGCTAAAGAGCATATGGCTTCAAGTTGAGTCTGAGCGATCCCTTGTAAGCTATCGACGATGCTGTCGGCCTCCTCGAGAAGTTCCGCCGGATGCGAATTGGTCACAGCCAGACATTTCATGCCGGCGCGACGAGCGCCACGGATTCCTTCCTTGGAATCTTCAATGACCAGACATTCGGCCGGGCTGATAGGATGATCGCTACTGAGAGCGGCGTTTAATTGCGCCAATGCCTTTAGAAAAATTTCCGGCTCAGGCTTTCCCCGAGTAACGTCCTCCGCGCTCACGATCGCGCGGAAATGTGCCGAGAGTCCGATGCCGGAGAGAATGATCTCGATCTCGTTTCTTAAAGCGCCCGAGGCGATGGCGAGAGGTAGTTTCTGCGCCAGGTGGGGGACTAACGTTTGGACCCCAGGGAACACCCTCATCTTGCTCTTTATGTCTTCCTGGTAGTAGGCGGCTTTGCGTTCAATAAGTTGGGCGAGCTTTGAATGGCTAAGTGCTCGACCATGCTCACGATACGCGGTCGTGAATGCGCCACGATCGTCGCAGCCAAGATAGCGAGCATAGTAGTCTGCTTCGGTGAGCTCGATGCCGTCCTCTTTGAGAACCCGTTGGAATAGCTCGAAATGGATCGGTTCGTCGTCGACGATGATCCCGTTAAAATCGAAAATGACAGCGCGAAGCATCGTTGACCGTACCCAAAGTTTTCTTTTACTTCAAGTAAATATCCGGTAAAAAGAATCTATGACATCAGCAGATCATCAGCATCATGCGCACGGCCATATTGAATATCGATTCTGTCCTCGCTGTGGCGATGCGCTGGAGAAGAGATCGATCAAAGCGATGGAGCCAAAGCGCCTGGTATGCCGGGCTTGTTCTTTCATCTTTTATCAGGATCCGAAGGTCGTCGCCGGCACGATTTTCACATTGAACGGCCGTGTCGTATTGCTCCGGCGCGGCGTCGAGCCTGCCATGGGTAAATGGGTTTTTCCCGGCGGTTATGTCGATCGCGGCGAGAGTGTTCAGGAGGCTGCCGTGCGAGAGACGCTTGAGGAGTCGCGCCTCCGAGTGGAACTGGACGGGCTTATCGATGTTTATTCCTATCCGAATTCTCCCAATGTCATCATCGTTTACCGGGCGCATGTCACCGGGGGTGAGCTGGCCGCCGGAGATGAGTCGGTGGAAGCAGCCACATTCGTCGCCAGCCAGATTCCTTGGCCGGATCTCGCCTTCGACAGCACGCGCGACGCCCTCAAGGACTACGTTAAGCTTTACTTGAAAGCTTAGAGCTGCTAAACCCGAGCCTTACTTTATAGCTAAGGAGGTTGATATGGCGATGCCAAGCGTTGGGCACAAAGCGCCCGAATTCACCCTGCCCATCTCACGCGAACATAATGTATCACTAAAGGACTACCAGGGCAGCAAGAACGTAGTGTTAGCGTTCTATCCGCTGGATTTCACCGGCGGGTGAGAGCGTGAGCTAAGCAGCTTCGAAAAAGACCGCAAGGAATTCGAAGCCCGCGACGCTCAGGTTCTGAGCGTAAGTGTCGATTCCGTTTTCTCTCACAAAGTATTTGCCGAAAGAATGGGTGGCATCAACTTCCCGATGCTGTCGGACTTCTGGCCTCATGGCGCAGTGTGCGCGCAATATGATTGTTTGCGACCGCAGGGGATGCCGAAGCGCGCGGTCTTCATTATCGACAAACACGGGACGATTCGATTCGCCCATGAGTACGACAAGGGCGTTCCGGAGAATTCTGATCTGTTTAATGAGCTCGACAAAATCAATCAAAGCTAGGAAGGATATTTAACAAAAGGCCCGCTCCATCAACGATGGCAGCGGGCCTTGTTTATTTGGGTGGTTTTCTTAAACGTCCACCAGCACGTCATCGCCTTCAACTTTTACTTCATATTTTTCAATCGGCAATGCAGGTAGCAATTCGTTTTCACCGGTGGTGACATTGTAGCGCCAGCCATGCCAAGGACAGATCACCGTGGTGCCATCCAGTTCGCCTTCGGCTAACGGCCCGCCGCGATGACCGCAAATGTCATTGATCGCGTAAAACTTGCCGTCGACATTGTAGACGCCAATTGACTTACCGTTAATTTCAAGGCTCTTGGCACAACCGGCTTTGATATCCTCGGCCCTGCAGACTTTGACAAAATTAGCCATTTCTCTTCAGCCTTTCTCGGGTGGGGCAAAATTTTTCCGTTCAATATACGGACTCGGCTTTCGGATTCAAGTGCCGAGTGCCGTGGACAGGCCGGTTCGAATCCCGGCGCATCCGATTGGCACGATCACGTTAGTGTCTCGCCCGCCGGGTAGCGGTGAACGGTAACTCTGTAACCGTGGCGTTGACAAGAAGTTCCGCATCGTAGCGTACCAGTAGCTGTGTACCTCGAGAACGATGGTCGCGATGAACATAGCCCAGCGCGATTGGGGACTCGAGATTCGGGGAGTAGACCGAGCTTGTGATCGTGCCGATTTCCTTTTCGGTTGACAATATCTTGCTGCCTGCCGGCGGGGGCTTTTCGCTGTGGATTAACAGCCCGGTAAGATTTTTGTTGACGTGGCCGCGGGAGCGAATCCTTTCGACGACTTCCTGACCCAGATAGCAACCCTTGTCGAAGCTCACAGCGTGAGTCAGACCGGTTTCCAGTATGAGATTGTCATCGGTAATGTCGATGCCATAACGCGGAATACCTGCTTCGACTCGCAGGATCTCGTAAGCCTCAGTGCCAATCCATCGGGCAGAGTACGTCGAGGCGGCTTCGGTTAACTGCTGAGCCATGTTTTCAATGTCGGCGAGAGGAATCATCAGATCGAACCCATCTTCACCCGTATGGCTCGAGCGGCAGATGCGCATTTCGACCCCGCAAAATTCAGCAATCGAGTGAGCTAGACTCGTCTGCGGCTGTTGGTCCCTGGGGAGAAATTTTTCTAGCAGTGTTTCCGACTTGGGTCCCTGAATGGACAAGATGGCGCAGCGGTCGCTTAAATCCGCGATCTCCACCTCGTCGGCAACCAAATAACGGTGTAGATGGTCGAGAACTTTTTGCTTAAGCGACGCCCACAAGTCGACGATGAAACTATCGTCTGTAGTCAAGACGCGGCAGTCGCCGAGAACTTTTCCCTGCTGGCTCAAGAACGCGGCATAAATTCCTTCCCCCGAGGAAGGCACCCGCAAATCATTTGAGATCAAGCCCTGCAGATAAGATAGACGATCAACGCCGGTGAACTCCAAGACGGCGCGATTTGAGAAGTCCAAAAGGCCGGCCGCACGGCGTACCGATAAGTACTCCTCGCGCGGGTCGCCGAAATGACGGGGCACCGACCAGCCATCATACTCCGTTAGTGTTGCTCCATTGGCCTGATGAACGCTGACTAACGGCGATTGCTTTGACATTGATCAAAAATATACCGCCAAGTTGCGCAGTTGACAACGTTCGGT
>JAJONK010000060.1 GCA_021323355.1 Deltaproteobacteria bacterium | reverse complement strand
AACCGCAAAAAAAATGCCATAAGTGGCCGACTTATATTTCCCTCGTGCGCTACTTGGGTTTTGCAGATTCGGAGTGGCGAGCTGTCCTGGATATGAGAATAATCTCTTAATGATTCTCAAAGCTGATACATTGCTCCGGTTAACGGCAATGACTCCGTATGGAACTAGGGTTTATAATCGAGGGAGGAACTATGTTTAGCCGAATGCTGATTCCGTTAGACGGCTCCAAGACGGCGGAGGACGTGCTGCGCTACGGGCGGCGCCTTGCGGCTGGTGCCGGCGTTGCGGTCGAATTGCTCGGTGTAGTTGAAATGGCTGACATTGCCGAAGACATTGCCTCCAACCAAGCTGCATATGCAGGAGCGCTGGTTCGAGAAGCTGTACGGAACAGCACAGAGTATCTCGAAAAATTGGCGCTAACATTTCACAACGGCAAGGTACGTTGCAACGTGCAACAAGGCCGGCCCGAAGATATTATCATTGCCGCCGCGTCCGCGGACAGAGCCACCCTGATTGCCATGGCCACTCATGGCCGTTCGGGTGTGACTCGCTGGCTGCTGGGCAGTGTCACTGAAAAAGTTTTGCGCGGCACGGTCAATCCGCTTCTGGTGGTGCGTGCCCCTGGAAATTCGAAGACCGATGGGGAAGCAGCATTGCGTTCGGTTATCGTGCCTCTTGACGGTTCAGACGTTGCCGAAACCATTCTTTCGCCTGTTGCGGCTTTGGCCAAGGCTCTGGATCTGCAGGTCCTTCTGATCCGAGTTTACGGGCTGGCGCTGCCGACATACGGCGGAGATGATTACTACGTGCCTGACTATCTTGAACTCAAGGATCAGATAAAGGACGAAGCTGAGGGCTATTTGAACTCCAGAGCTAGTTTGTTACGGGCACAAGGAGTTGCGGTAGTTTCTACAGTAGTAATCGAAGGGTCAGCCGCGGATGCCATTATCGAGCTTGCCCGCAAGACACCGGACAATCTGGTCGCCCTGTCTCCTTACGGCCGTTCAGGACTACAGCGCTGGGTGTTGGGCAGCGTCACTGAAAAGGTCGTGCGACATTGTCAAGATCCGGTGTTGATAGTGCGCGGATCATAGCTGAGCCTTTGACGGACCTGCGGGTGAATGGGCTGCAGCGGAGCGATGTGATGGCAAAGTAGGGATGATCGAACAGATGCATAAAGCCCAGCATCCAGGATATGTATCACAGACGAGTTTCGGAATGCCGATTCGCGGATTTTTATGCGTTGCCTAACGGCAAAGACAGCATGAATACTAGCTTCTGCTCTAAATACGAATGTGGAATATGAAGGTGTGGATCGTAGATTGGTTCCTGAACGAGTCAAGAAATGTGACTACAAACATGTATATTGATTTTTCGTATCTACCCTAGTTGCTTCAACGCTCCCCGGTTGTTACACGTACAAGAGGAGGACTCAACTATGATACGGAATCTAAAATCAATCGGCCTGGTGTTCGTGCTGCTCGGGATTCTCGGAGGATGTCAGGCGATGACCGGCCGGACAGCCGGCGAGAATGTCGATGACGCGACCATCACCTCAACGGTGAAGGCTCGACTGGCCCAGGATAAGCTCGGTACGTTGACCCGTGTCGATGTCGATACCACCAGCGGTGTGGTTGCGCTAAACGGAGTCGTTGCTACGCCGCAGGACAGATCCCGCGCGGAAGAGGTAGCGCGCGCCGTTGGTGGCGTAAAAAAAGTTACCAACAATCTTCAGGTCCAGAAGAAGTAGCAGCCGTAGGATGCCAGTGACTGCTAGGCGGCCTCGCGTGAGTTGGTGCGCGGGGCCGCTCTGGCGGAGAATCCAAACGATGCCCTTATCGTTGATGCAGGCGTATGGCAGCAAATGTCGTAAGCCTTGCTTCCGTGCTGCGCAATTCCTTTATCCATTCGGCGCGATTGGTGCATCTGCCCTGGCGACGAGCCTTCGCGGCCAATCAGATGCCGTCCTCGCCCATTCCGTTACTAGCCGTATCCGTGCTGGCTATCTGCTGACCATCATTTGTACACCGAATCAATAAAGCCGTTCTTTTCGAGTTCGTCCACGATAGACATATCGACAAAGTTTTCCGGTTTGGGCAGCGGTGTCTTGCCTTTGAACTGAAACTCAATCAAAAACTGAACGGCCTTGGGGGAGGGGCGTGGGACTTTTTGAATGGTCGGCGCATAATCCTGCCAAGTGCCTTCCAAAAGATCATCTTCAGTAATCTTGCCGTACTTTCCTAGAACGCGTTTGCTAAATTCCTTGTCGGTACGGTAGCGGTGTGCGCCGCGTATGTAAGCCCGGATAAAGCGCGTGGCAGTATCACGATGCTGCGCAATATAAGACCGGGTGGTGATGACCCCGCCGTTGACATCTTCCACTCCAAGGTCACCGAAGTTGATCAACTCGCGCATTCCCAGTTGGGCTGCTTTCGCGTAAAGCGGATAGCTTAAGGCCGCCACTTGCACCGCGCCGCTTTGTAATGCGGCAAACGCCTCCGGCTGGGCGCCCAGCGATAGAATCGCCACATCTTTAATTGGCTCTAAATTGAATTTCTGCAGCGCTATGCGAACCACCTGATCAGACGTTGATCCGAACGTGGTGATGCCGGCTCTTTTACCTTTTAGGTCTGAAGGCTGCTTGATATCCGGTCGGGCCATCAAACGAAACGGCGATACGTTCCCCGTAGCGGCGATAATAACGACATCGCTTCCGGCGGCCGTGGCCGCGATTGCCGCAGCAGCACCCGCTTGAATAATCGGCGCGCTTCCTCCCAACATCGCTGCCACCATCCTGGTGCTGCCTCCGACCCGAATGAGTTCGACGTCAAGTCCCTCGGCGGAAAAATAGCCGGCCTCTTTGGCGATCCAGGGCGTCGCCCAGGTGCCACCGAAGCTAGGATATAGAACCCGCATCGACGTCGACGCGGCAAAAACTTGTCTGCCAGGCGTTAGCAGAAAAGCAGCCAGCAATCCGATTATAAAAACGACTTTCGCTACCATAGTGATTTTATCTCCTGAAAAAGGTGGGTCGTTGGTTCGTTCGATTGTAAGCATTAAAGTTTAGTCGACGTGTTTGCTATGTCGGTCGTCGACAGCGACGATTTAACAGCTCGGCAGGAACTAATGCAAACTCTCCGTGTGTTTCTTCTGATGTCGGATAATTGCTGGATGAGGCAAATACCAGTTTGCTGAAATCGCCCCTGGGACATTCCAGTGAGGGTCGCTTACCTGTCGGAATTTTGGCTGCTCTGAAGAGTCAGATGACCACAAATTCGGCAGCTTAAGCGCCAAACCGTTGGCTCAAGATAATGAAATTAATAAAGTCTCAGAGCGATTTTTCGCCGGAGAGGTTTCAAATTGTTTTGCAACCGAATCTGGAGTTGCGCGAGATCTCGGGTATACTTGCAGTGTGTCGTACACGGCGGACTCCTGCTGACGACAGCGCCGTAAACCCCAGCACAACTTGTTCAACAAAGGGACCCATTGAATGTCGGAACATGACACAGCGCGCGTCGACGAACTTCTTAGTCTTCTGGCTCAGCAGTCGAAGGAGCACGCTTTTGTGCTGCTAGACGCGGATGCGCGCGTTCTGTGGTGGAGCCCGGGAGCCGGGTATATCTTCGACCGCAGCTCAAACGAGATGGTAGGCCAGCCTCTTGGAGTTCTGTTTACCCCGGAAGATAGAGATAGGGGGATCCCCGATCAGGAAATCCAGCTAGCGGTCAATTTCGGCAAGGCGGAAGATGATCGATGGCAGTTGCGTCGAGACGGCTCGCGATTTTGGGCCACCGGCATACTAATAGCCCTGCGTGATCAGAACCAGAATCTCTTAGGCTTCGGCAAGATCCTTCGCAACCGAACGGATCTGCGCGAGCAACTCGAAGCATTGCGCAACCAAGTACAGGCACTGACTGCAGCGAATCAGCGAAAGGATAACTTTCTAGCCACTTTCTCGCATGAGCTTCGTAATCCGATGGCGGCGATATGCACCGCTGTGGAACTCATCAGTAGAACAGCCTCTCGCAACCCCGATCTAGAAGGTTCGCTCAAGCTCATCGAGGTGCAGTTGGATTTCGTTCGTAGGATGCTTGATGACTTATTGGACGTGACGCGCATCAGCACAGGCAAGGTTCGCTTAAATATTGGACCTGTCGTGCTTCAGGAAGTTATCGAAAAGGCTGTGGAGTCGGCGCGGCCTAAGGTTGACGAACGCCGTCAGAGAATCCAGGTGATTGGGCCGTGGTCCGCGATCGTGCTGCAAGGCGATCGTGATCGATTGCAGCAGGTCTTCTTGAATCTACTGAGTAATGCGGTCAAGTACACTCCAGAGCACGGCGCTATCTCTATCAAGGTGACCACCGAGGCCGACGAGGCCGTGGTCCGGGTCACTGACACCGGAGTGGGAATTCCTCACGATATGTTACCGCGAATATTCGATCTATTCACGCAGGTGGAAACCCAGCTTTCGCATGGCGGACTTGGCATCGGCTTGGCCTTGGTCAAAGACTTTGTAGCGCTCCACGGTGGTTCGGTCCAGGTTCGCAGCGAGGGCGTTGGTAAAGGCAGCGAGTTTATGGTGCGACTCCCGCTCAAAGTTCAGCCCACAAACGCCGACCTGTGAAGATTCTAAATATTCTTGTGAGATAATCACCGCAAATCTGGGTTCAACTTTTCGTGCGGAGGGCATGATGAAACTGGGACTCCAGATACCATCTTTTACCTGGCCAGCGGGGACATCGGCTGTAGCATCGACCCTGGCTCGCGTCGGTCAAGCAGCGGAGGAAGCCGGTTTTGCAAGTCTCTGGGTGATGGATCATTTTTTTCAGATCGACATGATCGGTAAGCCCGAAGAGCCGATGTTGGAAGGCTACAGCGCGCTTAACTTCTTGGCCGCCGTGACCAAGCGAATCCGCCTCGGAACACTCGTTAGCGGGGTGATTTACCGCCACCCGGGCATTCTCGTCAAAACCGTAACATCTCTCGATGTCCTATCCGGAGGCCGCGCTTATTTTGGGATCGGGGCGGGCTGGTACGAACGCGAGGCTATCGGGCTTGGCGTTTCCTTTCCGCCGCTAAAAGAGCGCTTCGAGCGTTTAGAGGAAACTCTCCAGATTGCGCTGCAGATGTGGTCAGGAAAAGTTGGCCCGTATAACGGCAAGCATTATCGGCTGGCCGAGACGCTCAATTCGCCTCAGCCACTTGCCAAACCGCATCCCAATATTCTGATTGGCGGCGCCGGTGAGAAGAAGACCCTACCTCTAGTGGCGAAATACGGCGATGCTTGCAATCTCTATGCGTTCGACGGTCTGGACGTTGTTCGCGCCAAGCTCGAAATACTGCGAAAAAGTTGCGACGCAATCGGCCGACCTTATGACGAGATCGAGCGCACCGCCATTGGCAGGTTCGATGTCGGTAGTTCAAACAGCGTGCGCGAGGCTATAGAATACTGCCGATCCGCCAATGATGCCGGCATCGAGCACTTGATTATCAGCGTACCTAACGATCACGAGATAACGCCCATCGAACTGATCGGCAAGCAAATCATTCCCGTGGTCGCTGAATTCGGTGCCAGGTAGAAATGATCCCGCGAAATGCATGAAGTAGGGGTTTACTTTGGGACATTGCGGATTGCTCCGGGCGCGATTTCGCGCGCAGCGACGAATATAAACGTCAGGGGTGTCCACTTCCCTCTTCATAGCCAGGGTGACATTCGAACCTTCGGCAATCGGCGGGTAAGTTCAGCACATGGCAAAATATTAGCGATCGCCTAAAGGGCGCCGGCGGTTGGGCAAAAAAGGGAGAGTATGCTGAGAACACCAGTCGGCCGGCTTCGATTGATTGGAATTGTTGAGGCCGTTTCATTCCTGGTGTTGCTGGGAATAGCGATGCCGTTAAAACATTTTGCCGAAATGCCGGAGGCGGTTCGTATTGTCGGATGGGTGCACGGAATCCTGTTTATCGGGTTTGTCATCGCCTTGATGCTGGCGCGAGATGCCATGCGCTGGAGCTTTCGGTGGACGGGTCTCGTGCTCCTTGCGGCGTTGCTTCCATTTGGGCCGTTTGTGATTGACGGCCGCTTGCGCAAAGAGGAGGAAGGATACGATATCTCAGTCGCCAAAGCATCTGAGTTCTAAGTCGAATGACAAGAAAGAGGTTAAGCGCACCGCACGTAGAGGGAACTTGTCGTGAGAATCGCGCTCTCAATCATGGTGCCCTTTTGCTATCTATGCCGTTCTCATGCGCGGGAAAGCGACCGACCAACCTTGGAGTTGAGGCGTCGCGTTTAACGTCTTGTCCTTCGTCACCCAATTGCGTTTCAAGCGATGCCGTTGACTCAACGCACTCGATTGCCGCATTCGCACTGGCAATTCCGCCGCGCGACGCATGGCTTGCTGTCCGTGGATCTGTTGAAAGTCTTCCGCGTACCAAAATTATTTGCTGCGAGTGCCGATTATCTTCATGCCGAATGCACCAGCGCGGTCTTTGGCTTTGTCGACGATCTCGAACTTCACTTGCGCATCGCTGAGGGAGTTATTGCGGTGAGGTCGGCATCTCGGCTCGGTTACAGCGATCTAGGCGTTAATCGTCGGCGGATTGAAGATTTGCGGGCATTGCTGATAAAGCGGGGCATCGTAGGTCCGCTTGCCTGAGTGATGGGCTGCGAGCATCGGCCCTGGCAAGCTGGAGTTACCGGGTCGTTGCCGGGCGCCGTTTTCGCCTGCCCGCGACATTAGTCGTTGAGGAGCCGGCCTCAAGCTGCTTGAGCTTTTTCGAGATGAAAATCTGTTCCGACTTGATGGTGGTCAGTTCCAGGGACTTGCGGAAGTAGTTGCCGGCAGCTTTTTTATTGTTTAGATCCGCCTCAAACTCCGCCAGAACTGCATAGAGTAGATAATATGAACTCAACTCCTGCCGATTTTGAATCGACTGTACCGCTTCGATGCCTGCCCCCGGACCGTGCAGGTTGGCGAGAGCTACCGCACGATTGAGGACAATCACGGGCGAATCATTTAGCTCGAGCAGCCGGTCGTAAAGCGAAAGGATCTGCGCCCAATCGGTGGATTGGTAATCCTTGGCAGCGCAGTGGCACGCCGCAATGCCGGCCTGCAGATGATACTCACTGATTTCGTCGCCGGCCATGGATTGCATCAGATGAAACAACCCGCGCGCGATCATCGCCTGGTCCCAGGTTGAGCGGGTCTGTTCCTTCAGTCGGAGAATGTTCCCATCCTGGTCCAGTCGCGCCTTCAACCGTGCCCCGTTCAGTAACATCAGCGCCAGCAAGGCGTGAGTTCGGGGACGATTGCCTGCGGGATGTTCAGCCAATAACCCACCCAGGCGGATGGCTTCATGACAGAGCGCTTCTCTGATCAGTTGGTCTCCTGTTGAAGCTTTGTAGCCTTCATTGAAAAGCAGATAAAGCGTTTGCAGCACGCCGTCGACACGCTGCGCCAGCTCCTCGCCTGCCGGAATTTCAAACGGCACGCGCGCGTCGCGGATCTTTTGCTTTGCCCGGGTCAGCCGTTTGGCAATCGCCGCTTCAGATGTGAGAAATGCTCGGGCAATCTCGCCGGCGCTAAAGCCGCAAAGACTCTTGAGCGCCAGCGCCACGTGGGCCTCTTGCGGAAGCACGGGATGGCAGCAGACAAACATCATACGGAGACGGTCATCGGTAATTTCCTTTTCACCGATTAGGGCATTCTCGTCTGTGGCATTCGGCGAGTCCTGGTCTATCAAGCGCGCGACCTCGATTTGTTTATTGTGAAAAATCTTTTCGCGGCGGATGAGATCCAGAGCCAAATTTTTCGCTACCTGCGTGATCCAAGCGGCGGGATTTTGCGGGATTCCGTAATAGGGCCATGTTTGCAATGCCCGGGCTAAGGTTTCCTGAACTACGTCCTCGGCCCGGTTAATATGCTCGATGCCAAAAATTCTGGTCAATGTCGAAATTATCTTTCCGGACTCATGCCGAAAGCAATGCTCCACCACCTGAGTAACTTCTCCGGAGCACGGCACTGGACTCTTGGTATCGGAATCGGAATGTGTCGTCTTCATTAATGAGCCATTCTGCGACCGTCGCAGGTGTGATCGGCAACGCTAGGCTTCAGCTCGACCGCCGCATTAAAGGCGATCCAACATTGAGCTCAAGCGATAGGCCGCTTGACCGCGCCCGGGCTGAAAGTTTTTTTCTGACTCCTCCCGCGGGCTCACCGCGAATGTAAAGGATTCGGAACATTGAAACTTCCGCTCGTGGCGAGCCTGTGGGATTTTGTACAACAGGCGGTGACGGCGCGGTGAAAATCACGCGCCCGCGCGAGCCGGTTGTGCAGCGCTCTGTTCCCTTGGGCTTAGCGCCAATGGGCATTCAGGCGCAACCGGCCTAACTTCCACGGTGGCGCCGTAATTCAAGCCTGGAAAATCCTTGGCGATCTCCGCCGCCTCCTCTAAACTGCCGACCTCGAGCAAAAAGAATCCGGCAATCGCTTCTTTGGACTCGGCAAACGGACCATCCGCGACTGAACGGCCTTTCTTTTGTGAAACGATTTTACCCTCTGGAAAGAGGGGTTTGCCGGCTTTGGCCTTACCCTGCGCGGTCAAGCGGTCAAGCCAGGCGTACATTTGTTTCACCACCTCCTGAATTTCCTCCGGTGACAAACCTTTGTGCCAGTCGGTGCCGCGAAATAACAACATGCATTCTGTTGTCGTCTGTGTGCTCATGATTTCCTCCTCTAGATTGTGCTTTCATTGACTCGACGAATGAGCAGGCGCATTCAGGACAGATGGCGCGATTTTTTCCGTTCGATAATCCCGGCAGCATGGCGCGCTTTCATTCATCGAGTTCTCGTAAGACAAACACTAGACCTCGAACAATTCAAAAACCGGATATAGGCTGACGATTGTTACAAATTATTGGGACTTGGAGCCGGCTTCGATTAGAAAATATCTGTGCACTGTCAAGTTGAAGCGGTCCAGATACTCCTTCAGGATCTGCGATTTTCCATCATCTGAAACGATCCGAATCTGGATCTTCGGCGCTGGACGCCTCTTCAAAGCGATTGGCCTGCGGCCTCGGCGTTACGGACCCATGGTGTGTGTCCGCGAGGAGCCACGAGGAAGCGCGTTCCCATGAACTCCAGCAGGTCCACGGGAGTCGAATAGACTCGATAGGTCTTGCGACCCTGCACCTCCAAGAGGTAGTTGTGACCTACCCCGAGCCTTCCAAAGCTCGAAAACCTTTGTTCAACATACGTTCAAAGAGATTGGGCTTGCGAAAACCGAGCTGAGCTTGGCTCATATACATCTATTAATTGCGCGATCTGGTGTGAGGGTCAACCGAGCGGCTGAAGCTGAGTTCCGGTTAATTCGAACCTAATGTAAGGAGATTTTCTAATGACGTTCATGGCTAAGCATATCAGTGTGTCGATCGAGCGCCGCGCCGCTGAGGTTTATGAATTTGCATCGAACCCTGAGAACCTCCCTCAATGGGCCGGAGGACTCGGCGGTTCCATAAAAAAGGTCGATGATGAATGGATAGCCGAGGCGCCGATGGGGACGGTGAAAGTTAAATTCGCCGAGCAAAACAAATTTGGGATTCTAGATCATAACGTGACTTTATCGTCCGGGGCCAAATTCTATAACCCCATGCGTGTCTTCCCGAATAACGACGGCAGTGAAGTGATTTTCACGCTGTACCGCCAGGCCGGCATGTCGGATCAAAAGTTTGCCGATGACGCGGGATCTGTCGAGAGGGATCTAAACAAACTGAAGACCTTACTCGAGAAATAAACTTCATCCAGGCTTGAATCGACCAAGGATGAGCAAAGTACGAGACCTTTGATCCCGTCTTCTCGCGAACCGTAAATAGCAAGAATCGATGAGAAGCCGGAAAGATCAAACACCTGCTGGACGTGATCTTTGAGCGAACAGCAGTACCGGGTAGAGCTTGAGTTTTTCCTGCTCCAAATCGATGGGCCGATCATCGCCGCAAGCGACAAGGCAGCGACAAACACGGCACGCGGATCAATCCTCGACCTCGAAGGACTGGAAGTCGAGAAACCTTGGGGCGGGCCAAAGCAATGAACTCGATTCCCACCATTGCGACGACCAGACCCGTGGACTTCGGGCGGAAAGATAACTCGCAACCGTTGGACCAGCCTCGACAACAAAGCTTCGAACAGTCCAGAAATCGCGGGCAGACCAAACAGCAGCGGTAGGCCACCGAGCTTGCCTGCCAAGATGGACGCACTAATCTAAGCGGGACCAACACTCAACGGGCACAGATAGCCTGATCCAACCGGCCGCTTCGGCCGCGCCTGCAGTTCGTGGCGACGCCCGATGCGATCATCGATATCTGGTGACCTGTCCGGCTTGTTCGCGGGTGCCGCCGAATGCCGGACAATGACAACAACAAAGATCCAGCCTACCGAAATGACAAATACATGCTTTAGACCGAGCAGAACGCCGGTCCCAATCGGCGGCTTATCCGTGACGTCGTAAAGTAGGTTGGATGGTTTCTTGGCCATGACGCTGTTGCAGAGCCTTCGGTCTGACGAATTCGTTCCCAGTTCCGGCGGAGTAAAATAGAAATGCTGCTCTGATTCTCACCCGGTCAGTAGCTGGCGAGTTCCATTTCTCCTGCAACTGATGTTGATATCGGAGATGACCGCCCAAAAGTCTGATTCGTGACCGCATGCAATAAGTCTGAGCTCAGCCCTGGGAATTAGGGCGGCGCATGAAATAGCGTGGGCCATACGTGGCGTAGCAGCCATTTACATCTGTTGAAGCCGATGAGGCAAGAGGGAAGAAGAAGCGGTGGTGCCAAGGGGTGAGTGACCGAACTCGGCAATCACTTTTTCCGGCCGACTGTCTAGCTGTTTGCGTTCGCATTCCTGATCGTTTTTTTACTTTGTCCCTTGACAGTTGCACCGCTGGGCTAATATGAAACTGACAGATCGCCGAGTGACGAGCTGACCTGTTGAGTGCTGTAGGGATTTATACTGACCATATCAGCTCAAGTAAATTATCGGGGGGAACTGATGGAATACTTTGAACCGAAATCCGTAGACGAGGCTTTGTCGTTGCTCGCCAAGCACGGCGCCGACGCTACGGTGATTGCCGGCGGCACCGACGTGATGGTCGACATCAAATATAAGGAAGAGCCGGGCTGTCTGATTAACATTAAAAAGCTCCCGGGCATGTCGAGCATCCACGAGAACGGCGGCAGCCTGCGCATCGGCCCGCTGGCGACTATTCGCGAGCTTGAGACCAGCGCTACCTTGCGCGATAAGCTGCCGGTGCTCTGGGAAGCAGCGCATCAATTTGCCTCGCTACAGGTGCGCAACACCGCCACCATCGGCGGCAATATCTGCCGCGCTTCGCCGTCGGGCGAAACCTTGGCGCCGCTACTGGT
>JAJONK010000059.1 GCA_021323355.1 Deltaproteobacteria bacterium | reverse complement strand
CCACTTAGATCTGTTCCAACTCCTCGGTCAAGCGTTGCTGCTGGTGCAGTTCGGCATAAAGTCCGCCGCGCTCCACCAGTTGATGGTGGGTGCCGCGCTCGAGAATTCGACCGTCCTCGAAAACAAGGATTTCGTCGGCATCTTTAACCGCGGAAATCCGGTGGGAAATGATCAGGCAGGTTTTCTCTTTCAGTATCGACCGTAGTCCCTGCAAAATTTCCGCTTCGGTCTGCGCATCAACGCTCGACAAACAGTCATCGAGAATAAGCACCGGAGGATCGATCGCCAGCGCGCGCGCCAAAGTCGCCCGCTGCTTCTGACCACCGGAAAGGGTGACGCCGCGTTCCCCGACCACGGTATCGAGCCCCCGAGGAAAATTTTCCACGTCGCGGTCGAGCCGGGCGATGCGCACAGCGCGTTGCAAATCCTGATCGGAAACATCGTCTCGACCGAACGCAAGATTGCGCCTGAGAGACGTGGAAAATAGAAACGGCTCTTGAGGGACATAGCCCAATGCTTTGCGTAGATCGCGCAGCGACAGCTTACGAACATCTTGACCGTCTATAAGGACCTCGCCCGATGACGCATCGAACAGCCGCGGCACGAGCTGCGCCAGGGTGCTCTTTCCGGAACCGATCCGGCCCACCAGAGCGATGGTTTTTCCCTTAGGCAACGAGAAGCCGATGCTGTTCAGAATCGGGTGGCCATTAGCCTGCTGCTCGTAGGCAAACGAAACCTCCCGGAACTCGATTCCACTCTTTAGCCCCGCAACCGGCAATGCGCCAGGCAAACTGGCAATGGCCGGTTGGGTGTTGAGAATTTCCTCGAGCCGCTTCATCGCGGCACGACCGCGCTCGACCAGCGAGAGCATCCACCCGAAGGCGGCAGTGGGCCATGCCAAAACGTTTAGATAAGCAATGAAGGCGACAATATCGGCCACCAGTAAATCGCCGCGCGCGACACGCACGCCGCCGTACCAGATCACGATCACGACCGTCAGCCCGTTGATGCCCTGCATGATTGGGGTAACAATGCCGCGCATTCGCGCCATCTCTAAACTTTTGCTGCGAAACTCTTCGTTGAGCGCGACAAATTGCTGCGTCTGATATTTTTCCTGCGCATAGGCTTTGACCACATGCATTCCACTAAGATTCTCCTGCACATGGCTGCTGAGCGCGGACATCTGCTGCTGAACCTCGAGTGAAGATTTCATGATCCGGCCGCGGAATTTGGCCGCGGCGTAGATCAGCAGAGGGAACGGCGCCAACGCCGCCAACGTCATGCGCACATCCATCGAGAGCATCAAGACAAGAGCATAAACATAATAGAGCGGCGCGTTGGCGAAATTGAGCACTCCCGGGCCGAGCATCACGCGCACGGCGGAGATATCGTTGATCACTCGGGACATTAAATCGCCGGTGCGGCGCGCGTGATAGAACGACGAAGGCAATTTCTGCAGATGTGCGAATAGATCGTTGCGCAAGTCATACTCGACATTGCGCCCGGCATTGAAGATCAATGCTCGCGAGCAAGTTCGTATGATCCCCTGCGCCAGCGCGGCGAAAGCGATTACAGCAGCATAGAATGTGACGTCGCTAAGCGCGCCGCCTTGCTCGAGAATGCGCACGGCCTCGCGGATCCACCAGGGGATCCACATCACCAAGGTTACCGTGCCCAACAAGCATAACCCGCCCAAGAAATAACGGCGCCAGTAGCGCCAAAGGTAGGTCTTAAGTCGCCCCATTTAAATGATCAAAATAGTCCAGGGGGTGAGCGTTATCAAGAAAGATTGAAATCACCACCGAGTTGCGACCAAATTCGACGGCAAGATTATCGCTTGACAATACCTAGTTGCTCCCTAATAAAGACGTATGACGAAAACCCAGAATCGTCGCGATGACCTTCGCAATATAGCTATCATCGCTCACGTCGATCACGGCAAAACAACGCTCGTAGACGCGATGTTGCATCAAAGCGGCATCTTCCGAGCCAACGAACACGTGGCCGAGCGAGTGATGGACTCCATGGACCTGGAGCGCGAACGCGGCATCACGATCATGGCCAAGAACACGACCATCCATTACGGCAATACTAAAATCAATATCGTCGATACCCCAGGCCACGCGGACTTCGGCGGCGAAGTTGAGCGCACCTTGGCAATGGTCGACGGGGTGATGCTGTTGGTCGATGCCTCCGAAGGGCCGCTGCCACAAACCCGTTTCGTGTTGAAGAAGGCGCTCGAATCCAAGTTGCCCCCGATTATCTGTATCAATAAGATCGATCGTCCGGATGCGCGTGTTGGCGAGGTGCTCGATGAAATTGTCGATTTGTTTATCGACTTGGATGCAACCGAAGACCAACTCGACTTTCCGGTGGTATATACCAATGCGCGGGCGGGCACAGCCACGCGCGATCTGAAGCGGCCCGGCGAAACTCTGAAACCTTTGTTTGAGTTGATTGTGCAAGTCTTACCGGGACCCAGCGTCGATCCCGCAGCCGTCACACAGTTTCAAGCCAACAACTTAGATTATAGCGACTATGTCGGACGCCTGGCGGTAGGCAGGGTCAAAAACGGCACGTTGACTCCGGGTCAGTATACGCTTTGCCGGGTAGACGGCAAGCAAGAAATCGTCAAGGTGACTCAGGTTTATGGCTGGCAAGGATTGAAGCGGGTCGAGATTCCAAAGACGGAAGGCGGCGATATCGCTGCCGTCGCCGGCATTGAGGATATCGGTATCGGTGACACGATCACCGATCGCGAAAACCCCCATCCGCTACCGCCACTGCGCATCGACGAACCGACGATCGCCATGGTTTTCAGCGCCAACAATTCGCCCTGGTCCGGCCGGGAGGGCGAATTCGTGACGTCGCGCAAGTTGCGCGAACGACTTTTCTTTGAACAACGCCGCAATGTCAGCCTTCGGGTCGAAGAAACGGACCTACCCGACGCATTCAGAGTCACTGGTCGCGGTGAATTTGCCCTGGCTATTGTCATAGAAACAATGCGTCGTGAAGGATATGAGCTCCAGGTCTCAAAACCTACGGTCGTCTCTCGAGAAATCGATGGCGTCACCAATGAACCGATGGAGCTGCTGGTCATCGACGTACCAGAGGACTTTATCGGCGTGGTATCGCAGCTGCTTGCTGTTCGGAAAGGCAAGATGACCAAAATGATTCACGCCGGATCGAGCCGCGTGCGTTTGGAATTCGCCGTTCCGTCGCGCGGTCTGATTGGATTTCGCTCCCGTTTTTTAACCGACACTCGCGGCACCGGCATCATGAACGCGCTCTTCAATGGCTGGGCGCCGTGGCACGGCCACATTCAATCGCGGACCAATGGCGCCATGGTCGCGGACCGCGAAGGCCCAACGACCCCATACGCCGTTTTTCACCTGCAGGAACGAGGCGTGCTTTTTATCGCGCCCGGCACAAAGGTGTATGAAGGTATGATTGTCGGCGAGTATTCACGGGAGAACGATCTCAACGTGAATATCTGCCGCGAAAAGAAACTCACGAATATCCGAGCCGCCGGCAAAGATGAAAACATCCTGATTTCGCCGCACCGCGAAATGGGTTTAGAAGAAGGAATCGAATGGATCGCGGATGATGAACTCGTCGAAGTGACCCCGGAATCGATACGCCTGCGCAAGAAAATCCTCAGGCAGACCGATCGACCCAGGCGCCGACAAGAAAAAGACGACGAATGATGCCGATGTAAAGTTAGTCGGAGTGTAAGGCGACGCGGTTCCCTTCGCTGTCCAAAATAACACATCGAAATCCGAACGGTCCGATGGCGTGTTTCGGTTGAAGGATTTTGCCGCCGTTAGCAGTCACTGCTGCAATCGCCTCGTCCAATCGTCCGTTGGCATCGAGATAGATCATCACACCCTGCGCTGACGGCTTCTCTTCCGGACTTTGAAATAAGCACCCACCGACCTCTCCGTCATTATGCGGCAGGACAGCAATGGTCATTCCCGGGAGATTCTGCTTTTTAACTTCCGTACCGAGTACCGCGGAGTAGAACCTCACCGCCCGGTCCAGTTCGGAAACCGGAATATCACACCAAACAATTTGATTGGCCATGGGCTCTTCCTCTAAACAAGCTGTGGGCAAAGTCGTTCGCAAACATTGTTTAATGCGAAGGCTCGTGTCGAATCCTGTATACCGTGCACTCGCACCAGATGAAACCCTGCGGCCATCTGCCAAACCATCGCACGAGACCCAAGCGCTGAAATCAGAACCAAGTCGTTTTCAATCTGGCCGCTAATTGCCTCGCGGTCAGCCGGTATTTGAATGCTTTGCGGCCGTTGATGAACAACACCGGAACCTCTTCTCCATACTTCTGCTTCAGATCAGCGGAGCTATCGATGTCTATCTCCTCAACGTCTACCGGAGTTCTCTGGGCTACTTGGCGGATGACGGTTTTCATCTCGTCACACAGGCAACAGTCGACTCGAGAGTACAAGACCAAGCGATGCCTCATCTTGGCGCTGCCTTGCTATCCTCCCGCTTTTGATTGTCGCCCAAGCCAATGGCGTTCTTCGGTATTCCGAGAACCCCCCAGAACCATTCGGATAAGGTGCCGAGCGGTGCCGGCGTAATCGTCGGCTCCTCAATCGGACCCTTGATATTGAAGCTCGCGACTAAGAAGGAGTTCTTTATAGCGGCGATGCCACGGCCAAGAAGGGGTATGTTATTAATCACTGAATCGATGCCTGCAAACGGTCGCACGGCGATGATAAAATCTATGTCATCTTTCGGCACGTCAATTCTACCGGTGCCGGTCATGCGCAGATCATCGCTATCGACGACAAGATTTTGGGTGAAATACACGCCTTTGTTCACTTTGAAATCAGCGGCGATGGAACGAAAGCGAATGCCGTCTTTGGTCAAGTCGGGGAGTTGCAACGTAAACCAGCGGGAAAGATCGAGTAGATTTAAAATCTGCACCAGAATGCGCATTCGGTGAATAATCCCCTCCTCGATCTTGAGATTAAAAGCGCCGTTCAGATTCCTTTTGCGTTCGGCATCGTCGTTGCCGGCGGTCTCAAGGTTTCCCGTCAGGTTTACCGTTCCACTCATTTCGGTGGTGGTCATGTCGAACCATCGAAGAAACGACTGAACCGGGACGCCTTGAATCTGAGAATCCGCCTGTATGCTCAAGGTATCGGGACGATCCTCAATGCTCGCTTTGGCCTGCACGGTTCCCCCTGCCGCGCGCGCTGTAAGATTTGACAGACGCCAGACCCGGCGGTCAATGGTGACGTCACTTTTTAAATCGCCGAATTCGATGGCCTTTATTTTTCCGTTAGCTACGGCGATGCGACCTCGGGCCTGCAGATTAGCGTAGAACTCACTCGATTCGGCATCGACCTGAGATAACAGGTAAGTGAGATCCAAACTCGGCGCGGTGAAGTCGAAAACCAGCTGCGGCCATTCGGCATAACGCCACCGGCCACTGAAAGCGCTGGGAAACCCAACGAGCACGCCCCTGATACTCTGGAAATCAATTCCGCTCTCGTCGAATTTTATGTTTCCATGCAATGCACGGATAGGCTGCAATAACGGCTGAGTGGCGAGCTGAACATCAACCAAATCCAAATTGCCAGTAAAGCTCCGTTTGTCCTTGTTGGTCAACGATCCGTGGTACCGGATCGAGCCGCGTACGATCCCTGGATCGTTGGCAGATCCGGACGAAAGTAACAGCCGGGTAATTATCCCGGATTTCATCGCAGTCGAGTCGACGCTGATATCGAAAACGCCCTCTTGCGAGGCGTAATCCCTCACTACCAAACCGATTTGGATCGGCGATTCAGAAATCGTCGCGCTTATTTTCTCGGCTTTGATCTCTGTTCCGGTGAAATTGATATCGCCTCGCATCTGGCTCAAAAGAAAATCGCCCCTGCGCAACTGCACGTTATCCAAAGCGAGTGTTCCAGTGATTTGCGGCGGCGCCTCTTTGAGTCGCTCTAAAGACAGCTCAGCGCGAGCCCTGCCGTTTAGTTCTTGAATATCAGCAACCATCTTAGCTTCTATCGGAAAGACTCCCAGGACCAGTTGCTCTCGTACCTCCGCAAGATCCAGGTCGCCGCGAGCTTGCAAGTTGAGCGCGCGCTCATGGAGTGCGTACGTCCCGGCGACCTTGTTCAGCCGTGAATTACCGTAACCTCCATTGATATCGGTCAACGTGATCAGATTGTTGTCTAGAGAGCTCCGCCGCCAACCAGACGCCTTCACCGATGCCGGTCACGGCCCAACGGCGCATCTGTGCAAGAGTCGCATCGATACCGGCCTTCTTAATGATCACTGCACCTTCTTGAATGCTTGCAAGCAGGCTCTCGACTTGGGGCGCCATGAGCTTTGTTGGAAGAAACTTTCGCACTGCCGCAATCGGCAGCGGCGAGGCCGATATTTGCAAATGAAGATGAGAATCATCGTCGGTCGATCGAACTTCGCCGGTAATTGAAACGCTGGTATCACTCGATAGAATATTGAGCCGGGAGAATGCGAGCCGGCGCGGAGTCCATTCGGCTGCAAAACTCACTTTTGCATCGCCGACGCTCAAAGGCGCAGCAAACAGCTCCGGTTCATCGAGCTCCAGCTGTTTGAATTCGAGATCACCGCTGATCTGCAACCGCTCGGACAGGCGACCCTCAACCTGGAGTTGCTGCGCCAGACGCCCGCTCATGGACTTGAACGGAATGCGCCCGCGGCCATATTCGATCAATAGATTCGCCGGTAAATCGTTGAACTTTATATCGGCGCTCCACCATGCGTTACGGAATTCGAAAGCGTCTTGTGGCAAAACCAACTTTCCTTGCAAGCTCAAGGAGCTGTTCTGGGAGTCTTTCTCAAGCCTGCCCGTCAACGCAACCTGCAGCGCAAGTCCAGGCGGAAGTTTCTTCGCGCTCTTCAGCAGACCTTGGATGAGCTCACTAAGTTGTCGCCCGTCGACACGCTCAATTTCCGCGTCGAGATCGCGCAGACGTAAGCTGACCGGATTTCCATCCGGCAGCCGATCAATCCATTGGAGTTGCGCTTGTTGAATTTTGATGGACCGCAGATCGAACTCATAATCGCGGCTTTTCTGCTGCAAAAAAGGAAGCGCCAGAAGTTTATCGAGTAGCGGAATGCGGCCGTCGTTTTCGCGCACGATTTGCGCCGCCGGTTTAAACAGACGGACGTCATAAAAGATGAGCTTTCGTTGCAACAGCGGCAACAACGCGACGCGGGCTGTAATCCGTTCAGCAGTTAACAGTGGGTTAGCTGCCGCGGGCTCCGACAATTTCAGATCGCGAAATCCGATTCCCGCAATCCAGCCAATATCGAAGTCTGCTGCGCCGAGTTGAACTTCTAATTGGGTCTCCTGCTCGATCTGACTGATCAGAAATCGGCGAAACTCGCCAATGCGGAGTAGATGATAAAACGCCAGACTGCCGATGATCACGAGGAAAATGGATGTCGCCGCAAAGAACACGCAGAGCTTGAGGAGTCTTTTCATAGAGATGCGCGGGCAAGGTCAGTCAATCTCGTTGGCCTTAATAGTTAGGATTTCACCCTCGGGGAAGGTCCCATAATGCTAATGGAACTACACCTGGGGCGCAAGCAAACGGGAGCCAGTGCGAACTGCTGAAACGTGGATAGAGACAACATCCGCAGTCGAATCATCCAGTTTTGGGACTGAGCCGCAGCTCCTTTGAAGCCTTTCAAGCTCCGTATACTGCGCTACTCTCCTTGACAGTATCTGGTGAACTTGTTAGAAAAAAAGATCCCCCCGCGAAGGCAACTGAACATCAACCTCGGAGGAAACTTATGCTTGAGAGAGATGAGGAGCTGTTAAACAGCAAGCAAGTTGCCGTGATTCTCGACATGAGCCCGGACACCGTGAATGAGTTCGCGCGTAAAAACATTCTGCCTGCCTTTAAGAAAGGCAAGCAGTGGCGCTTTCGCAAAAGAGATATTTCCGTGTTTTTTAAAAAACAGTCCAGAGATATACGGGACGCCTGACATGTACATCTTGGCAAGGGGTGCTAATAATGGCTGAAATCGAGGCGCATGAAAGCAAAATCTACTCAGAATTTGCTCCACTCTACGACAAAATTTTCGGTAAGATCTTCTACTCTCGTTTGGAACGCGTCATTGAGGATCTAGAGATTCCGCCAGGCGCCAAGGTTCTCGAGGTCGGTGCCGGAACCGGCACTTCTTTCCCCGCTTATCCTACTCACTGCGAAGTTATCGGAATCGATCTGGCGCCCGACATGTTGGCTCGGGCCCGGCAAAAAATCGAGGATCATGGCTGGACCCATCTCAGAGTGATGGAGATGAACGCACTCAGCCTTGATTTTCCGGATAACACCTTTGACTACGTGATGGCCTTTCATGTGGTGACCGTTGTCCCCGATCCGATCCAGATGATTTCTGAGGCTAAAAGAGTATGCAAGCCTGGCGGATCTATCGTCATCGTTAATCACTTTACCAGCGATGTACCAGTATTGGGCTCGATGACGGAGGCTTTGGATCCGCTCACTCGCAAACTGGGATGGCGCACCAACTTACGGTTAAAGCCGTTTATTGAGGCGGCGGATTTAAGCGTACAGCGAGCCTATAAGCTTTCAAAAACATCCCTCTACACTGTTGTGTTAGGCAGCAAAAGCCGCAATGGCCGCCGTTTTACTAATGGCGCTGCAGCCAAAAACACACACCACTGAGTTGTTCAAAGCTGTATTCAAACCCGCTCGATGACTCTATCGGGCGGGCACTATCCGATATCCATAGAAGAACCGAGAGGGGCAACAAGGCTGGAGCAGCAGAACCGCCATTGCCGGGCTGCTAACGATGAAAGTCTTTGGAGTTTTCGTCCTTAGCTTCCTTGACGGAATCCTCACTGTCATCGCTGCTCACCCCTTTTTTGAAGTCGCGAATGGCTTTCCCTAAGCCACTACCGATCTGAGGCAGCTTGCTGGGGCCAAAGACGACCAGCGCGATAGCCAAGATAATTAACAGCTCTTGCATACCAAGTCCGAACATAAGCCCTCCTAGTTCTTACGCCTCAAAGCGAAGAATACAGCGTTATCTCCTCGTTGAACAAGAAGCAAGATGCGCTCCCCACGCCTGCCTTGACGCACGGCGCGTTCGAAATCTTTGACATTGTTGACCGGCTTCTGATTAACCTCCCGGATTACATCCGCAGGCTCCAAACCTACCTGCTCCGCAGGGCTGCCGGATTGTACTTCCAGAACCAGAACGCCCTTGATAGAGCTCAGTCCCAGACGGCGCGAGGTCTCCGGCGTGATACGTTGAACTCGTAATCCCAGTTCCGGGTCACGCGCTTCAACCTGCTGGCTGCCATCACCATCATCCGGTAACTCGCCGATGCGAACCGAAACAATCCGCTCGAGTTTCTCGCGTACGATCTTCAACGTGATCTTATGGCCGGGCGTGGTGTCGGCGATCATAGTGCGAAGATCGGGATTTCTTGAAAGCGGCTTGTTATTAAATTCAGCGATTACGTCACCGACCTTGATGCCCGCTTCTGCGGCTGGGCTATTTTCCGTCACCTCCGTCACCGTTTGTATCTCCCCGGCAAAATGGGACAGACCCGATGAGGACGCCGCTTGTTGTGAAACGGCTTGCGCCCGGATGCCAAGCCAGCCGCGCACCACTTTGCCGTTCTTTCGGAGTTGATCGGCGATCTTTTTGGCCAGGTCGATGGGAATCGCAAAGCCGATCCCGACGTTGCCGCCACTCTGGCTGAAGATAGCGCTGTTCACTCCCACCACTTCGCCGACCGCATTGATCAGCGGGCCACCGCTATTGCCGGGATTGATCGATGCGTCGGTCTGAATGAAATTGTCGTAGGGTCCAGCGCCGATGACCCGGCCTTTGGCGCTGATGATTCCCGCCGTTACTGTATGTTCCAGGCCAAACGGATTACCGATCGCCATGACCCAATCACCGACATCCAATTGGCTCGAGGTGCCGAGCCGCGCGAAAGGAAGAGGAACATTGGTCTTCCGAATCTTAATCAAAGCTAAATCCGTTCTGTCATCCTTGCCGACCAGACGGGCCTCGTATTCAGACTGATCGGCGAGCTTTACTTTGATCGCGTCGGCATTCTTGACGACATGATAGCTGGTCAGAATCTCCCCATCCTTGCTGATCAGAATACCGGACCCGAGACTCCTTTGGCTGGTGTCGCGAGGCTGAGACTCGCCAAAGAAACGATTGAAGAACTCATCAATCGGATCGCCGGAACCGCCGCGCGGAGCGCGTTGTGCGGTCGTCGAAATATTGACGACGATGGGCATGGTCCGTTTGGCGATAGTGGCAAAAGACGGAGGGCGATTTTCCAGCGCCGCCAAAGTAGCCGCCGCAGCGCTAGACGACCCATTGCCTTGCGCGGCAATGGCCGGCAGGAAATACCCTAGTGCCAGGCCAAAGCCGAGCCGATAGACGGATTTAAACGGCGACATGCTTAGTCTCTCGCTTGCGCGGCCAAAGTGAAGCTCACGATAACAGATTTTTATCCTGCCTATAAGGGCGCCAATTGGTTAGAATCATTTGCAAATCACCATACCAATGGTTAAGAAGAGACGCGAAGTCGCGATCCCAAGGACAAAATGAAATCCACTCCCATCGATTACGATACAGTTCGAGAAATGTTGCGCACTGCGACGCCGGATCGCATATTGCGCTTCATCGGCAAAAGCCATCCTGCCGACATTGCGCTCCTCTTCAAGGGACTCGACCCCACCGAGGTGCGACAATTTTTCGACATCCTCTTCTCCGCTCGTCGAGCCGCCAAAACTCTCACCGAACTACCGCCTGAGTTGTTGCCCGACATCCTGGCGCTGATCGACGATGAGAAAATCGCCCGTGTCATTGTGCGCGCCGATCCCGACGACGCCGTGACTATTATCGACAGCTTAACGGAAGAGCGCCGTGAATCTGTTTTGTCGTTACTGGATCCCGAGCGCCGCGAGGAAGTCCGCGAACTGATCAGCTATCCCGAAAGCACCGTTGGCAGAATCATGAACACGGAATTTATGGCTTTGGCGCCAACCACCACGGCTCAAGGCGCCATTGATAAAATCCGTGAACGTGGCGAGCTTGAGAGTTTTTTCTATCTTTACGTCGTCGACCACGAGAACAAGTTAGTCGGTGTCGTGCCGATTCGCAATTTAGTCATTGCCCCCCGTGATCGCACATTGAGCGAGATGATGATTGCGGACCCGCTAAAAGGCGATGTCTTCATGGACCAGGAAGAAGCGGCCCGCATCGTTGCAAAATACGAGCTTTTAGCCTTACCGATCGTCGATGAGGGCGGTCGATTGGAAGGCATCATCACGGTCGACGACGTCATCGATATCATCAACGAGGAAAGCACCGAAGACATGTACAAGATGGCCGGCTTAGCCGAGGAGGATCGAGTTTTCACGCCGATCTCCCGATCGGTTAAGATGCGGCTCCCATGGACGATGCTGAATTTGCTGACGACGGGATTGGCAGCGTCAGTAGTGACGATCTTCCAAGGCACGATCACGGAACTTGTCGCCCTGGTAACGTTTATGCCGATTGTCGCGGGCGTTGGCGGCAACGGCGCGACTCAAACCGCGACGGTAATTATTCGTGGCATTGCGCTTGGCGAGCTTGAATTCTCGTCCGCGTGGAAAGCGATCGTCAAGCAGGTTTCCGTGAATGTTTGTCTCGCTGTTGCGGCGGGCGCCGTGATCGCTCTGATTGCGGCCTTGTGGCAGGGGAATCCAACTCTGGGATTCGTGCTCGCCGTTGCGATGATACTAAATCTAGGACTGGTCGCCGGACTCTCGGGAGCAGTCATCCCGCTGCTGTTAAAAGCGATGAAATTTGATCCGGCGCTGGGCTCCGGGATTGTTGTGACAGGCCTTACCGATGCGTTTGGCTTTCTTTCTTTTCTCGGCCTAGCGACGTTGTTTATTCATTACCTGACTTAAATCTCAGCGCTGACCGTGCTTGCAGGCGCGGAACCTTTCTTGACCAGAAAGAGTACTCCGCCAATCAAACTATCCACCGCAACGATAAGGAATAACAATAAGCCGAAGGCTATGCCCTCTTCGGAGTTGATACCGATTAATGCAAGCAGAAAGATATAGCCGCCCTCGCGCAAGCCAAAACCGTTCACGCTGATCGGCAGTGCCGCAAAGGTTCCAACCAATGGATAAACGATAATACAAAAAGAAAGCGGCAGACTCAGATGAAGGGCCAAGCCCATTATCACATGCATCCACGCTTGAACCAGATGAACCATGAACGAGAGAGTAATCGCTTGGGGAATGACGTGCCACCCCTTGCGGTAGCTCGTCAGAATAAAACGCAACTTGGTAACCCACGGATGCACATCCTCAGGCAGCACGCGCCGAACTAGCGGCAGGAGCAAGCCGCCGATCAAAAAGCCGGCAGCGAGAGACAAGGTGAGCACGCGAATCGCAGGAGGAACTCCATATTGAGGGAATAAGAGAAGACCAACTGCGCCAAGCCAGATAAGCGCCACCATGCCGATGGCGCGGTCCATCAACACCGAGACCGCGGCATGGACGGTGCTTCCGGACGCACGCTTCCGATGGTCTTTGCTCTGCTCTCTCGCAAGGTAGTAGACACGGCTGACGTCTCCGCCCACTGTGCTCGGCGCGAATAGATTAAAGAACATGCCGATGAAGTAGTAGACGGCCAGATCCTTGTACGGGGTGCTGATACCCAGCGGGCGGGTCAACACGGTCCATCTCAGAGCGCTAACTATTTGGGTGCCAAGATATATCACCAAGGCCAAAGCGATATAGGAAAAGTTCGCTGACGCCAGCGTATGGGCAAATTGTTCACCGTCAATGCGCGTTACCAAATAGCCCAGCAGCCCGACGCTGACCAAGAGCTTGAGGGAAAACAACAGGATGCTCTTGCGGTTTTTCATATTTGGGGTTGGATAAGAACCTGCTTCTCGTCCTTCGAGAGATCATCCACCATCACTCTACGGCCGACAATGTGAACTTTTCGTTCGGCGTAAAGCTGAATCGCCCGCGGATAAATCTTATGTTCTTGCTTGAGGATGCGGGCCGCGAGAACGCTTTCGCTGTCGTCCGGAAAGACCGGCACCACCGCCTGCATAATGATCGGGCCTTCGTCGCATTCATCATTGACAAAGTGAACCGTACAACCGGAGAATCGCACACCATGATCGAGCGCTTTCTTCTGCACGCGCAGGCCGGGGAAAGCCGGCAGCAATGCCGGATGAATATTCATGATGCGATTGGAATACGCTTTGATGAACAGCGGCGACAACAGCCGCATGAAACCGGCTAGCACGACGAGCTCAACTTTGCAGCGCCGGAGAATATCCACCACCGCCTGGTCGTAGGCTTCACGGCTGGAAAACGATTTATGATCCAACACTGCCGTGTAAAGATTGTGCTTCTGAGCTCGCGCCAGGCCATAAGCGTCCGCTTTGTTGCTCAGCACGACCTCGATCTTAGCATCGAGCGCGCGCGCTTCGATGGCATCGATGATGGCTTGAAGATTGGTGCCATTGCCTGAGATGAGAACGCCTATCGGAAGCTGCCGTGCCATAGTCGTGCCTTAAATGATGTCTGCGCCGCGACGGCCCTTGCGGATCTCGCCGATCACAATCGGCTTTTCTCCGCTTTGCTTAAGCGAACGCATGGCTCCGTCGGCAGCTTTTTTGCCGACCACTAGGATCATGCCCATACCGTTATTGAAAGTCCGGTCCATCTCCTCGCGAGGTACCGCGCCTATCTTTGCTATCATGCCAAATATCGGCGGCATCGGCCAGCTGTCCCTGTGGATAAGCGCGCGCGCGCCGGGTGGCAGGACACGCGGCAGATTCCCGACGATTCCACCACCGGTTATGTGCGCCGCGCCTTTGATAGACCACTTAGCCAGTACAGTGCGCATGGTCTTGGCGTAAATGCGCGTTGGCGTTAGCAGCTCCTCGCCGAGAGTTCGGCCGAGCTCGGGCAACCGTTGGCTCAGTTTTAGACGACCGCGCAAAAGCAGGATCTTGCGGGCTAATGAATAGCCGTTGCTGTGAAGCCCGCTGGAACCAAGCCCGATGAGAACATCGCCTGGAATAATTGCCGCAGGACTGAGAATTTTCCTTTTTTCTAACACCCCGACTACAAATCCCGCCAGATCATACTCTCCATCCCGGAAATCGCCGGGATGCTCAGCAGTCTCGCCACCGATCAATACGCAGCCCGATTGCTGGCAACCTCGAGCGATGCCACGGATAACGGCCTCGGCAATACCGACGTCGAGTTTGCCGCACACGAAGTAATCCAGGAAAAACAGCGGCTCGGCCCCCTGCGTCAAAATGTCATTGACACTCATCGCCACCAGATCGATGCCGACCGTCTCATGAATACCGGTGGCGAAAGCAATCTTGAGCTTAGTGCCGACACCGTCGGTAGAGGAAACCAGAACGGGTTCACGGTAGCGGCGAGCTTGCAAATCGAAAAGCGCGCTAAAACCGCCAACGCCGGCGAGCAATCCCGGCATTTTGGTTTTCTTGGCAACGCGGCCGATGCGACGCACCAGCTCATCGCCCGCCTCGATGCTGACACCCGCAGCGGCGTAGGTCATTGCTCGTTGTTTGGCCAAAGAATTATCGTCCGTTCTGTGTTGATTTGGAGGTAAGTGTGATTCGCCGAATGAGGACGCAGCAGCGGATGCAAATTCATGCCGTGGAACCGGAAATCGCCGCCGGTGTACCCATCGTGGAGCCTAGCAGACTTCTGATTCTCAGGGTGTACTCACCGAACCCCACGCTGCTCATCATCTCCAGAGTCCGCGGTCGGGGAAGATCAATCGACAGCACTTTCAGCAGCCTGCCGGGCCTCGCAGACATAACGAATACGCGGTCCGATAGGAACACCGCTTCCTGGATGCTATGCGTAACGAACAAAACGGTTTTCTTCTTTTCTTCCCACAATCTCAGTAGCTCGAGATCCAACTCGTCGCGGGTCATTGCGTCGAGCGCCCCAAAAGGCTCGTCCATGAGCAGCAGTTGCGGATCGGTCACTAGGGCGCGACAGAGTGAAACTCGCTGCTGCATGCCGCCGGAGAGCTGATGCGGGTACATCTCCTCGAAGCCGTCCAGCCCGACCAACTTGATCAAAGAACGAGCCCTCTCTATATGGTTGGCAACATTGCGCTTGGCGAACTCCACTGGCAATAGGATATTTCCCAAGACGGGACGCCATTTCAACAATACCGGAGCCTGAAATACCATGCCGACATTCTCCAGAGGTTCTTTGACGGCTTTGCCATTGATGGCAATTTGTCCCGATGACGCAGGGATGAGTCCCGAAAGAATTTTCAGCAAGGTGCTCTTGCCGCAGCCGCTGGGTCCTACGATGGAGACAAATTCGCTGGTGTTAATCTCGAAAGAAATGCGCTCCAGGGCATTGACCATCTTGGCGCCGTTGGTAAACATCCGGCAGACATTGTCAACAGCGATTAGGGGTGGCATTGGACCCAAACTGAGCAATGCAATTATCTCTTGGTAAACTAGTCGGTACAAACCCCTTCAACGGCGATTAGGGGTGGCATTGGACCCAAACTGAGCAATGTAATTATCTCTTGGTAAACTAATCGGTACAAACCCCTTCACGGCGATTAGGAGTGGCATTGGGACTCGAACTGGGCGATACGATCATCTCTTGTAAACTAGTCGGTACAAACTTCCTTCAACCGCGATAAGAGCGGCACTGCGGAGTCGAGCTAGAAAGCTTTATCTCTTGATAAACTGGTTGGTGAAAACTTCCTTTGAGGTAACCTTGCGCGCCACATCGAAATATTCGTTGGTGATGCGCACCGTCTTTTCCATAATATCCGGTTTCATGTACCCCAAGCCGGACTGCACCGATTCCGGCGGCAACATGACCTCGTATAGAGCGTTCCTCAGCTGCAGCATGGTGAGAGCTTGATCCAACTCGGGTTTCTGCTTCAGCAGGATCTGCAATGCCTCCTCCTGATTGTCACGGGTGTAGCGTAGTCCCTCCATGGTACCTTCAACATAGGCCTTGACGAAATCGGGCCGTTTCTTGATATCCTCTTCCTTGGCCACCAAACCGCTGCCGTAAATGTCGAGGCCAGTATCCTTCATGAAAACCCGCTTCAACTTACTCCCGACCTTGGATGCTGCTAATTCCGCGACCTCATCATTTGAAGCGCGGAACATGATAATAAAGTCCGCTTTCTTGGTCGCAAGCGCCGCCGGTTGGATTGGCGCCGCG
>JAJONK010000539.1 GCA_021323355.1 Deltaproteobacteria bacterium | reverse complement strand
GCGCCCTGTGGCGCGCCACTCAAGACGCCTTCGGGCTCGCCTATATGAAGGGCGGCGGCGCCGGCTGCAACTATCCGGACGCGAGTTTCTCGGAGTCGCGGCGATGGTTTCACCATTTGGTTTTCTACGGCTTCCTGCTCGCCCTCGCCTCAACCACCATTGCCGCGCTCTACCATCACTTTCTCGACTGGCAGGCTCCCTATCCGCTGCTCAGCTGGCCGGTTGTGCTGGGAACGACCGGCGGCATCGCCATGGTGATCGGCACCAGCGGCATGCTTTATCTAAAATGGCGCAGCGATCGCAATCCTGCGACTGAAAGCATGTTGAACATGGACGTGGCCTTCTTAGTGCTGCTGCTTCTCACCAGCCTGACCGGACTCCTGTTGCTCGCATTGCGCGAAACATCCGCGATGGGAACGCTCCTGATCGTTCATCTCGGAATCGTCGCCGGCATGTTCATCACCGCACCCTACGGGAAGTTTGCTCACGTAGTCTACCGCTACGCAGCGCTCGTGCGCTACGCCATCGAGCAGCGTCGAATCGACGCCCCCTAGACTATATATTCGCAACGTTAGCAGCGAGAGCGAGTTTCTCCGGTTTAACTGTTAACTGAGCCGGCTTTACCGTGACAGATGGCCTGGGCCTATTTCGGGGCAGCGGTGGGGTCTTACCGAGTATTGACTCATTCTTCTCGTGGGCTTGATCACGCTTGCGTTCAAACGAAGATCGGCGGCAATCCTTCAGCTGCGAGGCCGTAACGCTCGAACACTCGGTCGTGAGAAACGACTCGTAGTTCCTCGATGCTGGCTTGGGCCACGAGCATGCGATCGAACGGATCTCGATGCACGTTCGGCAGACGACCGGCCGTCAAGGCGTGTTGTAAACCGATCGGCAGAGACCGAAAGCCATTTTTTACTAACGCACTTTCCAGGTCGTCCAATTCAATCTCGAGACGACCTAATGCTGCCTTGATCGATATTTCCCAAGCCGATGCCGAACTCACGAGCACGTCATTGTCGGAGTTGGCAATGATATCGCGCGCGTTCTTCGCTAGTTTCCGGTCATCCGATAGCCACCAAAGAAGCACATGGGTATCGAGGAGCAGTCGCACTTTTACGACTTCCCTGCGAACGAAGCCACCAGCTCTTTCGGAAGCGGCTCGTCGAAGTTTTTCTTGATGCGAATTTTACCGCGCATGGCTCCCGGCTTGCGCACGACGCCTTTCGCCTGGTAGGGAACCAACCGGGCAACCGGTTGTCCCGACTTGGCAATAATGATTTCCTCTCCGCTCGCAGCCAGCTCGACGAGCCGGGAAAACTGCGTCTTGGCCTGATGAATATTAACTTTCGTCATAGTGGACTAAGCTTAGTCCAGTCTGTCCAGGATTGTCAATCGTAACGGCGGATCGAATCGGAGAGAAGAATTCGTTAGTTATCAGGCACGACCCTATGCCGCCCGAGATTGAAATCAATGCCGGGGTCATCGAGCGGATGAAGAAGTTATTGGGAAACGAGCCCCGCTACCTAAGGTTTGCCTGACACCATTCTTACTTCTTACTCTGCATCTTCCAAGAGGCTGCTGGCTTGATCACTTGAATTCGCTCAGGAGCCGCCCGTAACCGGGTACTGGCTTCGCCATATTCATCAGCCGCAGCGCCTCCCAAACCCACGCCTGGGTGTTGCTCACCACCGGCTTGCCATGATCGTTTTCGATGCGCTCGATGACCGAGACAATGCGCCACTTGTTGCACGGCATATAAGTCCGCGAAACGCGACGACCTCGATGTCGTAGTGGGCGAGAAATTTTACCAGGCGCTCATCCTGATCCTCGGGAAACGGCGAAGCCATGACGATGCGCCTGAGCCCAAGCGCCCGGCAGCCGCGTACCACTGCGGTCAGCACCGTGGAAGCGGGAACCGCAGTGATGGTCTTGACCAGGTCGAGAATGTCCAGATCCGATCCCGGCCCTTTGTAGGATAAAAACAATTCTCCCGTGATCATGAGAAAGTCGAGCGGCTGGCGCGCCAGGTCGCGCACCAGATCGGCGAGCATCCGCTCGGCTCGGCGAAACTCGTCATCGGTGTATTTTTCGACTTTTAATGTTCGCCCTTCGATGCGTATCCCCGGAGGGAAGACTTTGTAAACATCTTCTAGAGTATCCTCGCTGAAATTGGGAGATATCAGTCCGGTGAGCTTCATCCAGATCTCCCGATCGGTTTCTTTGCGTTTTCTTGATGCGAATTTACCGCGCATGGCTCCAGCCTGCGCACCACGCCTGCCTGGTAGGGACCAACCGGGCAACCGGTTGTCCCGCTTTGGCAACTATGATTTCCTGTCCGCTCCCTCTCAAATTCGTCCAGTACATTCTCTGTTCTCATTGTAGAGCCACGCCATCTTTCTGAACGGTTTGCCAAAAAGGCGCCTCTCGCTTGCGCAGTGACTCCCATTATTCGCTTGTCAGCACGATCATCGAGGGAACCGCATTTCTATCCAGCGCGAGGAGGTAACCAGGCTGTGTGATAGCATCCTTCACCTTCCAGTCCCCATCCCGGATAACGAGTAGAAGGTCAAGATCGGAATCCTCCGTGGCAGTTCCCTTTGCTTTAGAGCCGAAGACAATTATCTGGTCCACAATGCCGGGAAACTGCTTTGTAAGGTATAAGTCCAGGCAAGCCTTTTGATCTATTTAAATTACAATTACCGCAGCCCAAAAATTTCCTTCCACATCTTTTCATACTTGGGATAGTCCTTGACATCTTGCTCGCCTAACGGGTAGACCTTTGTGGGGCGGGTTTTTTCTACGGGTTCGACTTTTGGATGAGCCGGAAGGCGGCCGCCTTGGGCATAAATCTTCTGACCCTCTTCACTGGCGGTCCAACGCGCAAAAAGCAAAGCCGTATTCGGATGCGGGGCATTCTTCATGATCGCAGTGGCGTCGATGTCGCCGGTTCCCTCAGTCAACATGTAATCCACCGGCGCGCCCTTTCTTTTCCGGCTCGGGTAATGATGCGAGTAACAGGTAACGCAGGCCGCGGCTTGTCCCGCGACGAGCAACTCGGCGAGTTGCGAATGGCCCTTATGGAACTGGACGTTGTTATCGGCGATTCGTTTGAGCAAGGCAACCGCCTTCTCGTCGCTTTTGTATTTGTGCTTCGCCAAACCCAGCAATAACTGGAAATCTCGAGGCTCGGCGATGAGTTGATTCTTCCAACGCGGATCGGCAAAATCGTCAAACTGTTTCGGCTCGTCCTGCTTCTTGATCTTCGTCGTATTCCACGCCGCCACAATGTAAATCAGATCGGTGGCCACCCAGGTTGTTCCCTTGAGCTCCGCTGGATATTCAGCGGCCTCAGGATACAGTTTGTCGAGGAACAGGCCCTGGCTTTGGACCCGAATCATGCCGTCCAGAAGCGTCTGAAAAACATCCGCAACAACCTTGCCGCCGCGCGATTCAGCAATGACCCGAGCGGCGAGCTGATCCGACGTTGCGTCAACATGATTGACCTTGATACCTGGAAAACGCTTCTCGAAGCCGGGAAGAATGCTAGCGGCGTTCACCTGCGCCAAGGTCGCATAGAAATTGAGCGTGCCACCTTCTGTCAAAGCCCTCTTGTATACTTCATCAAGTGTTTGTGCTTGAGGCCGACTTACTGCGCAAAGGATAAAAGTCAGGACGACCAACAGCTTTCCACTCATAAAATTCCTCCCGCATGATTTGTCGCGTTTGTCTCAGCCCATCAGGCGGACCGATAACATGCGTTCGGCTGCAATACCACCGTAATTTTTAATAAAGCTACGAGAGACTTGTAAGTATGGTTTAGAAGCGGGATCTGGGACTTTGCTACTTGCCGGGCGCTGTGATCCCCGGTGCCGCATCTTGAGTGATGTACCAGATAAGATTTCCGTTCACCGGATGAACTCTTGCCGCAGGAAGATCGGAAGATGCGCTGAAGATTTTCTTTACAGCGTCAGCTTTGCTGGCGCCTGTCACCAGGAACCAAACCTCGGCGGCGTTATTCAAGACCGGTAAGGTCAGGCTCAAGCGATGGGAGTTAAGCTTTGCGACAAACGGAGCGACAACCAGATGCTTGGTTTCATTGAGCACCTCGCTACCGGGAAAGAGCGATGCCGTGTGGCCATCTTCGCCAATTCCGAGGAGGATCAAATCGAAGCGCGGCAGCGCGCCGGATTTTAGGCCAAAGAATTTCTGTAGTTCTTCCTCATACTCGGCTGCCGCCATTTGCGGTTGTCCCTCTCCGCGCATCCGATGAATATTCTCCGCTGGAATTTCGATTTGCGATAAGAGCGCCTCTTGGGCCATGCGAAAGTTGCTCTCGAGGTGATCCGCCGGAACGCAACGTTCATCGCCCCAGAATACCCGAACGTTTCCCCATGGGATTCGATTCTTATAATCGGGCGAGGCGAGCAGTGAATAAAGATGCTTGGGAGTCGAGCCGCCGGAAAGCGCCACCGTCATGCGTCCTGCCGCTTCCACGGATTGAAGTGCAAGCTGGCCGAAACGTTCGGCGCTTTGACAGCTGAGTTCGACGATGTCGCGGCAGACAATGACCTCGCGCTCAACCATGCTATGCCTCAGCTGCTCCGGTCCAAAGTGGCATGGTAAGCGGCGCCGCGCAGCGCGGCTTTTTCGTTTAAGATGACATAAACCGGAATCGAGGAAACCAGATCCCGATAACGACCCTTGTCGTTGAAGGCCTGCATGAAGGTTCCGCTTCTCAACTTACTCAGTATCTTGGGTGCAATGCCGCCGCCGACGTAAACGCCGCCGATGGCTTTGCCCTTGAGCGCGAGATTGCCGGCTTCTGCGCCGTAAGACGAAACAAACACGTCCAGTGCCTTAACAGCGATCTCCGGCTCTCCTGCCAGAGCCGCTCGTGATATGAGAGGACTGCGATCTTCCGCAGCGGCGATCTTTTCCGCGAACGGACCCGGCA
>JAJONK010000538.1 GCA_021323355.1 Deltaproteobacteria bacterium | reverse complement strand
TCCGCCACTTCGCCGCGGAAATTTTTTTTGATGGTCAGATCGAGCATCAATTTCGAAGTCAATCCATCGACCGTCGCCGATGGCTCGAGCGAGCTGGTGATGCCGCGCGGGATGATGAACATATCGGTAGCGGGCTGGAAACGGGTCGTCAAGGCCCACAGCACTTCGTTGGGATCTTCCAGGACGACATCTTCGTCGAGAACAAACACATGTTTCCACTTGCCGCTTCGCGTGTACAGCGAAGCGGCAAGAATGTTATCGACGATGCCCGGTCTCATCAGCCGCTTTTCAAGTTGCAACAGCAAAACAATCGAAACGCCCCAGGGCGGCGCGTAGGCTTTCTTCAATGCCGGATAAGCCGGCTTCAACTCTTGATAAGCCGCGACCGCATAGGTTAACGCGTCGACATAGAGATGCTCGTGCGGCGGCTTGCCAAGCCAGATGTTGTGGTAGACGGGATTTTTGCGATGCGTCACGGCTTTGACAGTCATGATGCGCTCGTTCGGCACTTGCGCCGTCGTGTAGCCGCAAAACTCGCCGAACGGCCCCTCATCTCCGGTTTTCGCCGGAATCGTCAGTTCTCCTTCGAGAACGATCTCCGCAAGCGCCGGCACTTCGAGATCGATAGTCCGGCACTTCACCACCTCGACGGACTCGCCGACAAGCCCGCCGGCAATGTCTAATTCATAGACGCCGATGCGCGGTTCGAACTGAGATGCCACATAAACCGCTGGCGGCACGCCGATGCAAACCGCGACTTCAAATTTCTTCTGGCCGCGCTTCTCGGCGTTTTTCATGAAATCATAACCGTCATGACCCGGAGTAAAACGAAGTGTGACCTCGTTCTTCGACACTAGCATCATCCGATAAATCGAAAGATTCATGCCATATTCGGGGTCTTTGATAATTACATGACCGGCGGTGATATAGGGCCCGCCATCGCGCGGATTGTTGGTGCAAAGCGGCAATTTGGTGAGATCGACGTCGGCGCCTTCAAGTACTACGTCCTGGGAGGCGCCTTTGGAAACCAACTTCGGCGCAATCGGATTGCTCGCCCTTTGCACGGTCTCGTTAAAAACATTTTCTTGGGATAACCCAAGCGCCAGGGCCACGCGCCGGTCACTCGCCAGCAATTGGCCGACCGCCGGAATGGTATGACCTTTAACGTTTTCGAACAGCAGCGCCGGACTGTTCGGCCGCTCATTGTGAATCTTACAAATCGCTCCGAGCTCGTGCTTCGGATCGACTTCAACTTTGATTTTTTGCAGCTCGTGCTCTTCTTCCAAAATCTTTAAAAACTCTCTCAAATCCATCATGTCAAAATGGCTCCCTCACATCACTGGAATATCAATGCTTAGTCGACCAAAGAACAACGCGGCTCAAAACGCAACAACCTCTTCACCTTGTCGATACTATAACCGCTGCCGCGATCATCCAGTCCGCTGCGCAGATCTGTTACCTGAGGCAAGTAGCGTGCGACTAACTCGCGGGTGGGTGTGTCCATGATGGTCGAAGGCGCGCAGATGTTAAAAGGTTGATGGCCGCCGAACTCAGCTTCCAGAGCCAGCCGGCAGGCGCGGGCCGCGTCGCGCGCGTCGATATAGCTCCACAGCGCGCCCGTTCCTCGTGCGAGAGGATTTTTCTTGCGGTCGAGCAACATCGAGCGATGCGCCTCGGTATAGATTCCGGCAAATCTAAGACTTGCGACCTGCGCGCCGGTCTTCTGGCTCAAGGCATCACAGAGTTTTTCGCCTATGAGCTTGGTCATGCCGTAAGGATCTTGCGGCCGCAACGGATGATCTTCATCGACCGGGAGATAAGCAGGCTGCAGCTCGGTGGAGGGATAGTAAAACCCATACACGGCCAGGCTCGATCCGCAGACGACTTTCTTGACCGCGCACGCTTGCGTTGCAGCCAGGACATTGTTCGTCATCGCGACATTGCGATTGAAACGTTCGGCATCCCCTGCGATGTCGGCGAACTCCCACTTCTGCTCGGCCACGTTGTAGCCATTCTCCGTATAAGGGAAACGTACCCGGGCAAGATGCACCAGCGCATCGGCGTTGTTCAAATGCTCCAGCAATGAGTCGAACTTTGTTAGATCGACGGTATAGGTCGGGCATAAACACTCGCGCGGTTTTATCGCGTCCAGGGCGGCCACCGCATGGTTATGGGTAAACAGTTCCCGAACAACGTACTGCCCCAACCGCCCGGAACCTCCTGTGATGACGACCCGCATGAATTAACGATCCAACGTTTTGAACCAGCCGCTCTGTTCGAGATCTTTCAACAGGCTATTGTCGACGAAATCGCCGGCTTTGGCTTCACGCGCTTCTTTTCCTGTCGTGCGTTTGAGAATCTCATCCACGCCTTCCGTGCGCACGTAAGGGATGCGATCGCCGCTATAGCGCACGCCGTAAGTCTGATGGAGTTGGGCCAAGGTTTCGGTGTCGGTGACTTTGGTATACTTGGATAGAACTTTCATACTGAACTCTTTATCATTGCGCAGCCGATTGAGACCTTGGCTGAAACCTCGCATAAAGCGCAATGCGGTATCCCGATTTCCTTTGATGAACGATTGTGTCGTCGAGACTGGCGTGTTGGGGAAAACGATTTTCAATTGGCCGACATCGACCAATTCGTGCATGCCGGCTTTCGCCGCTCTGAAATTGCTGGGCGGCGAGAGCACCACAGCATCGAAGACGCCTGCCATCAAACCAGCCAGCCCTTCAGGCAT
>JAJONK010000058.1 GCA_021323355.1 Deltaproteobacteria bacterium | reverse complement strand
TGGTTGGCTGCGGTTCCATCTGTGGCTAACTACGACAAGCGACTTTGGCGAGAGAGTCCAACGGCGCGATAACCAGGCTCTCCCGGCGCACCTGAGCATTGATCATCAGTGCATCCGTCGCCGCATGTGCTATCTTGGCCCCGCTAACTTTGGTTCAACAAAACGCCTCGCTTAACCTCCTCCAGCGCAATCACGGCTGCATCAACCTTGAGGGTGTGACGAGAAGTTGTTATTTTGAATGTCTCGGATTTCCCATGGATTCCCGCTTGCGCGAAGGGATAAATCTTTTCAATCAGGGTCGTTTTTTTGAGGCTCACGAAAACTGGGAGATGCTCTGCCAGAGCGCCGAGATAAACGACAAATCATTTCTCGAGGGATTGATCCAACTAGCTGCGGCTTGCCGGTTGATCGACGATTTCGGCGAGATCAGAGGACCGGTTAAGTTGATCTACCAGGCGCTTATCCGCTTTGAGAATTATCAACCCACCTATTTGGACATTAAGGTGGCCGACCTGGCTGTGGCGATGGAGGCTTGGGCCAAAGAGCTCGAGGCTAGCGGCGTTAGAGGACAGAAGCCTGTACCAACTATCGCCGTGCGGCGCTTCGGGTTTTTCTAAATGAGCCTTTCACAATTGGAAGAGACACTGCGTCGCTTTCTCAATGGACGGTGGGCAGGAGCCAAGCGACTTCAGGGTCTTCAAGGCGGAGCGCTTGCCTATGTGTTGGGGCTGGCTGCGGAACAAAACAACCGCCCCATGCTGGTCATCACCGCTAGCGCTCAGGATGCCGAAAACTTGCATCGCGATCTTAGCTTCTTTATCGGTGAGGAGCCCTCGTTAGCTCCGTTCCGTAAAAGGCTTCATCTGTTCCCATCGTGGGAGGTTCTTCCGTTCGAGAAGTTATCTCCTCATCCCGACAATCTCGCTGGACGACTAGAGGGACTCTATAAGCTGATTGAAGAGCCGGCGCCTATCTTAATATCAACCCCTGCCGCGCTGATGCAGAAAGTCATCCCGCGAGATGCCCTAAAACGATCTTACCTCTACATTGTTGCCGGTCAGGATCTGTCCCGTGAAGTGTTAACTGAGCATCTGGCGCAGTGGGGCTTTCAAAACGTTCCGCTGGTGGAAGAATATGGTGACTTCAGCGTGCGTGGCGGCATCATCGATCTATTTTCCCCGGGTTACAAGTTGCCGATCCGCCTGGAGTTCGATGGCGATCGTTTGGAATCCATCCGCGAATTCAATCCCTCGAGTCAACGCTCGGAGGGAGTCTTAGAAGATCTTCTGCTGTTGCCGGTAAAGGAATTTTCGCTCAAGCGAGTTGGCACCGATCACATCGTCAGGAAACTGGACCAGCGCGGGATCGATTTGGATATGGAGAGGCGCGAGAAAAATGCTTTGCTGGATTCGATCAAGGAAGGCATTCCTGTTCCCGGCATCGAATTCTTACTTCCATATTTCTATGACGAACTGACATCGGTGTTTTCTTACCTGCCATTCGATACGTTGGTTTGTCTGGCGGGGGCGGATCGGGTCGAAGCAGAGGTTGAGCGATTTGCGAAGCTGGCCTGGGATCGCAATGCCAAAGCAAAAGAAGAAGGACGCTTGGTGACACCCGTGGAAGCGCTCTTTCTCAACGAGCATGAATGGCGCGCTGCCATGGAACCTTTGGCTCAAGTCAATTGCGAAGCATTGACCATCATGGCTGCCTCGGAGCGCTTGCAAGAATCGACCTTAACGATTGATTCGTTCCTCACCAACGACATCCAGCACGAAAGTCTCATCAAGCACGGCAAAGAGCCGTCGTTGGCGCCGCTCGTCGAAAGACTCGGTAGATGGCAGGACCAAAAAGTAATCTTTGTTGCGCCAACCCGGGGCGATGCTGGTCGATTGCGAGAGTTACTGGGCCATTACGAAATCGATGTTCCGGTGATGGACCAACCGGTTAATGCGCTGCTGAGCACGGCTAAGCTCCCCCGGGCAATCGTGCTGGGTCATCTCAATCAAGGATTCCGTCTGCCGGCCGCGGGCTTGGTCGCCATGACTTTCGACGAGATTTTCGGAACTCACAAGCGCCATTCCACGACGTTGGCCAAAAAGCACCCGAGCCATTTCCTCACCAGCCTGAGCGAACTGAAGCAGGATGATTTCGTAGTTCATCTCGATCATGGCATCGGCGTTTACCGCGGGCTAAAATTTCTGATGGTAGCCGGCGTCCAAGGCGAGTTTTTGCACTTGGAGTATGAGGCCGGGGATCGGCTTTACCTGCCGGTAGACCGCATCAATGTCGTGCAGAAGTACATCGGTGGCGATGGTGCGCAACCTTCGCTCGACAAGCTCGGCGGCACCTCCTGGGAACGGGTCAAGGCCAAAGCGCGCAAATCGATTTTCGCAATGGCGGAGGAACTGATTCAGCTCTATGCGGTGCGTGAAGCTCGCCAAGGCAATGCTTTTGCGCCGCCGGATGCGCTTTACCGCGAGTTCGAAGCCGGTTTTGAATTTGAAGAAACGCACGATCAACAGCGCGCCATCGACGAATCTCTGACCGATATGCAGCGACCAAAGCCGATGGACCGCTTGGTGTGCGGCGATGTCGGTTTCGGCAAGACCGAGGTGGCGATGCGCGCTGCCTTTCTAGCAGTGGAGGGCGGCAAGCAGGTGGGGGTGCTGGCGCCGACGACGATTCTGGCGCAACAGCACCTACAAACCTTTCGCCATCGCTTTCGCAATCATCCCGTGCGCATCGAAATGGTCAGCCGTTTCTTGACAAGTAAGGAGATCGAACAGGTTCTCAAGGATTCGGCGAGAGGGAGCGTCGATATTGTCATCGGCACACATCGGCTGCTGCAAAAAGATGTAGAGTTCAAGGATCTAGGCCTGGTAATTATCGATGAGGAGCATCGATTCGGGGTGGCGCATAAGGAGCGCCTTAAAAAGTTGCGTCAGATGGTCGACGTTATGAGCCTTACGGCGACGCCGATACCGCGCACGCTCCATATGTCGATTATCGGTATACGCGATTTGAGCATTATCGAAACTCCGCCGGTTGACCGCCTGGCAATCCAAACCTACGTTACTCGCTACGATGAGCGGCTGATTCGCGATGCGATCTTGCGCGAATTGGAGCGTGGCGGACAGGTATTTTTCCTACACAACCGAGTTGAAACAATCGATCGGATCGCCATGAAACTTGCCGACCTGATTCCCGAGGCCAAGATGGCTGTGGCACATGGCCAAATGAAACCCAAAGATCTGGAAAAAGTGATGCTCAAGTTTCTCAACAATGAGACCCAGGTCCTGGTCTGCTCGGCGATTATCGAGTCGGGCCTGGATTTTCCCAACGCCAACACCATCATTATCAACCGCGCCGATCGGTTTGGCTTGGCCCAACTGTACCAGTTAAGAGGGCGGGTTGGCCGCTCGCACCGGCATGCTTATGCTTATCTCCTCATTCCCGGCGAACAGGCGATTACTCCAGACGCGGAGAAGAGACTGCGGGCGCTTCAAGAGATCGATGGGTTGGGTGGCGGTTTCAAATTAGCGCTGCACGATCTGGAAATCCGCGGCGCGGGTAATCTTTTGGGGCAGCAACAGTCCGGTAATATTACCGCGGTTGGATTTGAGCTTTACACCGAAATGATGGAAAATGCCGTGCGTGAACTTAGAGGCGAAGAAGTGACGCCCGACGTCGAACCGGAAATCCGTTTAGGGATCTCCGCTTATTTTCCCGATGATTATATCCCCGATGTGAATCAGCGTTTGTTTTTCTACAAGCGGCTGGCGAGCTTGCGTAGTCCGCTTGAGCTGGAGGAGATCAAGGAAGAGATCCGGGATCGGTTTGGTCCTTATCGCACCGCAGTGGAAAATCTCTTTTTGGTTATGAATCTGCGCCGCGTGCTCAAAGAATTTCTGGTGCAGCAGATCAGCGTGTCCGACGGCAGAGTCTTTTTGCTGTTTCACCCGCAATCACCGGTGAAAATCGAAAAACTGCTGGAATTGATCAACAAACCGAAGAGTCGCTTCAGGCTAGCGCCGGACGGCCGGCTGTCGTTTTCACCGAAAAGCCAAGAATGGGAAATCTTGGTTAGTGAGGTGGAAGAGTTGCTCTATAGCATTCATGAGCCTGCGGTGACTATGGCGCCCAGTTCCGTACCCCTGCATGATAGTGCGATGTAGTGACCCTCACATGGATCACATCTTGACGCGGCAGGTTTGGCTTTTTTCGACCATCGTGTTACGCCTAAACAAATCTATATACCCAACACATCATCTGCCGAGGTAAGATTCTTATGCTGAGGCATGCCCTTAGAAACAGCCTTTTGATCATATCTTTTCTGCTTATTATTCCCGTGTCACTGCAGGGCCGAGTCGTAGAACAGATTGTCACGGTGATCGATGGGGAGCCGTATACTCTCACAAATATTGCCGCCTACGCGAAGAGTAAGATGGCACGGGAGTTTCCCGTCGGGTCACTGGAAAAAATCAACGGCAGCGATCGAGAAGTACTCGAACAGTTTATTACGGAAAAGCTTCTCGACGCGGAAATACGCGAGGCTGGAATCAAAGTTACCGACCAGGATATCGAAATCTACATAGATCAGATCAAGCAGAAGAATCGTCTCACGGACGCGGACTTGAAAACTGCCTTGAGCCGTGAGGGACAAACCTTGCAGGCCTACAAGGCTTCAGTCCGAGCCGAGCTTGAGAAAGGCGAGTTGATCAATCGTCAGGTGCGAAAGAAAGTCAATATAACCGATGAAGACGTCGAACGGTACTACAAGCTGAATTCGAAGAGCTATAGAGCCGATGATCGCGCTCGGATTCGTCATATCTTGCTGCCGCTGTCCGAAAAAGCTTCGCCGGAAGAAGTACAAGCGGCGGTCGCAAAGGGCAACGCGTTGTACGATCAAATTGCCGCCGGCGAAGATTTCGCCAGGTTGGCGCAAAAATATTCCGACGGCGCTGGACGGGAATCCGGTGGCGATATTGGCTGGGTAAATCGTGGAACCTTGTTGAAGCCCATCGAGGATGCTGCGTTCGACAAGCTTTCGGTCGGCGAAGTCAGCCGCCCGATCCGGAGCAGCATGGGGTTGCACTTGGTTAAGCTGGAGAGCCGGAACCTCGGCGCGGTTCTTCCATTATCTTCAGTGGCTTCCAGGATCAAGGAAGAGCTCTACACCAAAGCGATGGAGGAGCGTTACTCTAAATGGCTCAAAACCGAGCTGCGTCGCAAGCATACTGTCGATGTAAAAATTGCCGGGGTCGTATTCAAGCCCGAAGATTCGAAGGAAGATACCATGGGTTCCCTGATGGCCAAGTCTCCTCGGCTTAACCGAAAAGAGGAGCGTGGGTTTTTAGGTTATTTGAACCCACTTTCGTACGTGATCAAGGAAACCGCGTCTGATGAAGAAGATCAGAAAACGGGACCGCTAGCCGGCAAGAATGTCGTTAGCGTCTTCGGCGTGCCGCTTTTTACTACGGATCGAGTTGATGATGTTCCCGATATACTCTCTCCACCCGTGCAGCCTGAAAAAAATTCGCAACCACAAGAATCAGACAGCGGCTTTTTCTCCTCCATTGTAAACCGGTTGAACCCCTTCAAGCGCTAGCCCTCCGGTTTCTCTGTTAAGCTGCCCGATCTCGGATCCATCTAAGCTTATGTCGCGTAAACCGATAGTTGCCGTAACTATGGGCGATCCCGCAGGGGTAGGCCCGGAAGTCATTCTGAAGGCGCTCAGCCATCAGGCGGTCGGGCGGGCCTGCAATCCGCTGATTCTCGGGGATTGGGGAGTTCTGCAACGCGTCCGTGCCAGAAGTAAACGGCTTCCCAAGTTAATTTCCTGGCAATCCGGAATGCCGTTGTTGCCTCTATTGCGTGGCAATGGCGGCTTTGTCGTATGTCCGCTCTCGACCTTGCGTGAAAACGAATCGCGCCCCGGCCGGCCGGTAAAAGCGGGCGGGCATGCGGCCTATCGCTATATAACCGTGGCGGCTCGACTGGCCCTGTCGAGTGTAGCCGATGCGATTGCGACCGCGCCTATCAGCAAGAGTATCTTGATCGATGCAGGCTATAACTATCCGGGACATACCGAACTTCTTGCCGAGCTCAGCCGGACGCCCGAATGTCGCATGATGTTGATCGGCAAAAAACTGCGAGTTGTCCTGGTGACCGGACATATAGGTTATACCAAGGTGGTGCGCTCGTTGACGTGTGACGGCATCCGGACGACCCTGGAGCTGACCCATCGGGCTCTGAAAAATTCGTTCGGGATCTCGCGGCCGCGCATCGCCGTAGCGGCTTTGAATCCGCACGGCGGTGAAGAAGGGATTTTCGGAAGTGAAGAAAAAGAGATAATCGCGCCCGGCGTTCAAGCCGCAAAACGCAAGGGAATTCCAGCATCCGGGCCGTTTCCGGCCGATAGTCTTTTTTACAAAGCCGCGCGCGGAGAATATGACGCGGTAGTCTGCATGTATCACGATCAGGGGTTGATCCCTCTCAAGCTGCATCATTTTTTTGGCGGAGTGGCGCTGACCTTAGGGCCTCCTTTCATTCGAACTTCGGTCGATCACGGCACAGCCTATGACATCGCCGGCTCCGGCAGAGCCGATGAAACCAGCATGGCGCAAGCGATCTTGCTTGCGGCAGAATTAGCCAGGCTAAGAATGAAGAGCAAGAATCATTGAATCCATCGATCTTTCGCGAATACGATATCCGGGGGCTGGCAGAGAAAGAGTTCGATGAAGATTTTGCTCTCCGGCTTGGCAAAGTGCACGGCACGATCATCAATGAGGCGGGCGGTGCTCGCGTTAGTGTGGGCCGCGATTGCCGTGCTACTTCCGATCTTTACACCCAGGCTGTCATAGCCGGGCTGGTTTCGACGGGTCTTCAAGTCATCGATATTGGTGTCTGTCCGACACCGTTGCTTTATTTCTCGCTGTTCCATCTCGACACCGACGGTGGTATCGAGGTCACCGCGAGCCACAATCCCTCAGAGTATAATGGATTCAAGCTTTGCCTTGGTAAGGACACGCTTTACGGCGCGCAAATCCAGGACATCAAAACTAGAATCGAGCAAAATCATTTTGTCGAGAAGCCCGGCGGCACGGTCGAACGCTATGACATCGTTGTGCCTTACCAACAGCATCTGTTGCGCGACGTTCCTAAGCTAAAGCGCTCTCTCAAGGTGGTCGTCGACGCCGGTAGCGGCGTCGGCGGACCCGTGGCGCCGCCTATTTTTCGTCATTTAGGCTGCACGGTTTGGGAGATCGCCTGTACACCCGACGGTAATTTTCCAATCCATCATCCCGATCCCACTGTCCCCGAAAATCTCGAGCTTCTTATTGAAAAAGTTCGCGCGGAAGGGGCCGACTTAGGAATAGCTTACGATGGAGATGCCGATCGTATCGGCGCTGTGGATGAACAGGGCAGGATCGTCTGGGGTGATGAACTGATAGTGATTTTTGCCCGCGATGTTCTCCAGCGTAACGCCGGAGCGACGATCATTTCTGAAGTCAAATGCTCCCAACGGCTTTACGACGATATCGTCGACCGCGGTGGCGTACCGATCATGTGGAAAGCGGGCCACTCGCTGTTGAAGGCTAAGTTGAAAGAAACTAACGCCTTGTTGGCCGGTGAGATGAGCGGCCATATGTTCTTCAAAGAGCGTTACTTCGGTTATGACGATGCGATCTATGCTTCGCTGCGGTTGCTGGAGATTATTGCCAATTCGGATAGACCTTTCTCGGCCTTGCTTGCGGACCTGCCCCGGACTGTATCGACACCCGAAATCAGAATCGACTGCCCGGATGATAGGAAATTTATCATCGCCGAAAGGGCAAAAGAGTATTTTCGTCAGCACTACGATATCATTGAAATCGACGGCGTGCGCGTGCAGTTCCCCGAAGGATGGGGGCTGATTCGCGCATCGAATACGCAGCCGGCACTGGTGCTTCGTTTTGAGGCTCAAACCGCGGAGAAAATGAACGAATATCGCGCCTTGGTCGAGGGCAAGCTTAAGGAACTGGAGATCTGACAACCGATAATGCGCGGCGAGATTGTTGTCAGCGGAGCGCGAGTCCATAACCTTCAAAATATCGACCTTAAGATTCCGCGTGAGCAGTTAGTCGTTATCACCGGAGTTTCCGGTTCAGGAAAATCGTCCTTAGCCTTCGATACACTTTACGCTGAGGGCCAGCGCCGCTACATCGAATCGCTACCCGTCAACCATCGTCAGTTACTTCAGCAGCTCGACAAGCCCGACGTCGACTCTATCGACGGACTTTCTCCCGCCATCGCGCTTCAACAAAGACCATCAAACTTTGGCCCGCGCTCGACGGTAGGAACGATGAGCGAGGTGCAAGATTTTTTGCGGCTGCTGTTCACTCGTGTCGGCCAGCCGTTTTGCATTCAGTGCGGCGCGCCGATCTCGATCCAGACTACAGAGCAAATAGTCGATCAACTTCTGGCCCTCCCGCCGGGCGCGCGCATCGTTCTTATGGCACCGATTGCGGGCGCAAGAAAACTGAATGCCAACAAACTGCTTCGCGAGTTCGCCCGTCAGGGCTTCACCCGCGTTAGGATTGACGGCCGATTGCACGAGCTTGAAGAAGAGGCTCACCTGGAAGCAGGCCGGACTTACCAGATCGACTTGGTGATTGACCGCTTGACGATTAAAGAAGGTGTGGAAAAGCGCCTAGCGGATTCACTTGAAATAGCTTCTCGTGTCGGCCAGCACGTTGTAAAGATCGAAGTGCAGGCTGGGACGGCGCCGATCAAAGAATTACGCTTCAGCCAAAAGTTTGCCTGTGCTGAATGCGGCAGTTCTTTTCCGGAGATTGTTCCGAGTCTGTTTTCATTTAATAGCCCTAATGGCGCCTGTCCGGTGTGCGCTGGGTTGGGTAGTTTGGAGCAGGCGGCTTCGAAATCAAAAGCCGACCCTGACGCCAGCGATGTTGTTACGTGTAAAGAATGCAACGGCGCTCGTCTGAAGAAAGAAAGCTTGGCGGCCCGAATTGACCACAAAAATATCGCTCAGTTGGCCGCATTGCCCATAAACGAGGCGATCCAGTATTTCGATGCCCTCCGGTTCCAACCCCGGGAGCAGATCATTGCCGGCAAAATACTCGCAGAGATCATCCCCCGGCTTCGGCTTTTGGCGCAACTCGGACTTAATTACCTGACCTTGGATCGCTCGTCGACCACCCTGTCGGGCGGCGAATTGCAACGGGTCCGCTTGGCCAAGCAAATTGGCTCGAAGTTGTCGGGGGTCCTTTATATTTTTGACGAGCCGAGCATTGGCCTGCACCAAAAAGACAATGCACAACTGCTGCAGCTTTTACAGGAGCTCCGCGGTGCCGGCAATTCGATCTTGATCGTGGAGCATGATCCGGAAACTATTCTCAGCGCCGACTATGTCATCGATATGGGACCGGGCGCGGGAATTAAAGGCGGCCGGGTCGTCGCGACTGGATCACCCGACGAGCTCATGGCCCAGCCGCACTCGCTCACCGGTCAGTATTTATCCGGCCGTCGAAAAATCACCATTCCAGCTTTGCGCCGAAAAGGTTCAGGCGAGTTTGTAATCTTAAAAGGGGCGCGACAAAACAATCTGCAGGACATTACGGTTGAAATCCCGGTGGGCGTGGTGACTTGTGTCACCGGAGTTTCGGGTTCCGGGAAGAGCACCTTAGTGATGGATGTCCTTTATCATGAAGTTTCCCGACGCTTGCGGCGATTGCGCGTGAGGACCGGAGCCTTGGATGATCTGATCGGCTGGCAGCATTTCGATCGGGTAATCGGCGTCGATCAAGCTCCGATAGGCAGAACGTCACGCTCCAATCCAGCCACGTACGCGGGAATCTACGATCCGATTCGCGATCTTTTCGCGCAACTGCCGGAGTCGCGAGTAAGAGGTTATCAGCCTAACCGGTTCTCATTTAACACCATCGGAGGCCGATGCGAAGCTTGTGGCGGCGAAGGCCTGATGCGCATCGAGATGTATTTTCTGGCCGATGTTTTTGCTACCTGCGATATCTGCAAAGGCCGTCGCTTTAACCGAGAAACCCTCGAGATTAAATACAAAGGGCATAGCATTGCGGATGTTCTGGAACTAACGGTAATTCAGGCTCTGGATTTATTCGCTCACATACCGGCTATCGCCGAGCGGCTTCATAC
>JAJONK010000537.1 GCA_021323355.1 Deltaproteobacteria bacterium | reverse complement strand
AGATCGAGTTATTACCGGCATCAAGTTCAAACCCAGCCGCCGTGACATAGTAAGTCAAGCAGAAGGCCCATAAGCTCTCACGATGTTTGCCTGTGCATTCTCTGTTGCGTATAAGATCGGCGCGGCGCCATTCGTTAGTCAAATACGGATCACCTCAGAACCGGCCACCCCTGTGTGGCAGTAAAACAGTCCCAAGCGCATAGAGATGGGGCCGAGTTGGGATACTCAGCCGGCAAGTTCTACTGTGAGACAGGAGGTGACGTGTGAATCCAAGCACGAGATCGATTGTCTGTCTTCTGACGATCACCGTCCTCATCGCGGGTTTCTCAAGCGCCGGCCATGCGCAGGGGCGGACCAAGATCAGGTACGCCTTGGGTGATGTCATCTCGATGGACGAGCTGCCGCTTCTGATCGCGGTCGAGCAGTCAAAACAGCGGGGCGTCGACGTGGAGGTTACTTCATTCAAGAGCGAAGAAGTGGCGACCCAGGCCGTGATCAACGGGCAAGCCGATGTCGGCCAGGGCACACCATACGCGGCAGTTCAAAAGCTCTCGGTGCCCATCCGGTTCTTCTACCAGTTAAGCTCGCTACTCTTCTATCCCGTGGTCAACAAGGAAAACTACAAGACTTGGAAGGACCTCGACGGGCAAGAGATCGCAGTACAAGGCCGCGGTTCCGGAACCGAAGCGATCATGATGCTGGCGGCGAAGGAACACGGCATCAAGTACAAGAACGTGAGTTATGTTCCCGGCTCCCAAGTCCGGGCCTTGGCTCTGTTGAAAGGCAACATCAGAGCCACCATCCTCGATGCGCCCAACAAGAACCTGGTCATGAAAGATGGCGCCGACAAATTCATTATCCTGCCGCTTGGCAATGTCAAAGCCAGTGACGAAGCGCTTTTTGCCATGAAAGAGTTTCTCGATAAAAACCAGGCCGGTGTCAGAATTTTTATCGAGGAGCTGACCAAAGTGGCGCGAGCCATTAATGCCAATCCCAAATGGGTTCTTGAGCAGCGCAAGAAACTCGGGTTGCTCAAAGATCTTCCCGCCAAAATGGAAGAGGAGATCCTGCCGTTTTTTCAGGAGGCGGTGGAAAACGGCGTCTACCCCAATGATGGCGGGTTCGGAAACGCGGTAAAGAACGATCTTGAATTTTTCTATCTGTCCGGCGCGCTCAAGGGTGAAAACCTGAAGGCCGAAGATTTCTGGGATCTCGGGCCGCTGAAGAGCGCTCTCGCCAACGTGAAATGATCGGCGAGTCTCGGCAGGGAATGCCAGTAGTTGCCGCACGACCGAGTTATCATCGCGCACACTTGTGGCACCGAAACGCAGGGCCGGCGCTCAGCCCAGCTTGCGAATGTCCTTGAAGAAGAACACATCTGTTAAGGCGCAAGCCTGATGCTTGCCGTCGGAAGTATAGGTTTTCGGAAAGACCGTTAATGAACTGCTGATCCTGTGCAGCGCGTCAAGCCGATCGCCAATCGTGTTATTTTGCAGTTGCTCTCTTTTGTTTTTTTCTTCGGCGTTTGGGAGCTGGCCGGCCGCTGGCCGATTAGCCTCGCCTTTCCTCCCTTCAGCGAAACGTTCTTGGCGCTGCTTCGCATGGTCGGCGACGGCAGCCTTTTCAAAGCCTATGTCTCGACCCTCCAACCGCTGATCATCGGCATCGTCATCTGTGGGTTCGCCGGAATCGGCTTTGGTATTGCCATGGGGCTCTCGCGCTCGATCGAATGGTTGAGCTTGCCGGTTTTTATAATTCTGCAGGCGGCCCCTATGGCGGCTATGATCCCTCTGATCACCTATATGTATGGAATCGGTCTGACCGCTAAAGTCCTGGCGGTGGTTGTGCTGGCAGCGCCTGTGATCGTGATGAATTCCTATAAGGGAATACGCAACACCAACCCCTCGCTGATTCAAATGTGCCGGGCCTTTCTCGGAACCCGGCGGCAGGAGGTGATCAAAATCATTCTTCCTCATGCTGCCGGCCTCATCTTCGCCGGACTCAGACTGGGGCTTGCTATGGGGTTCATCGGCATCGTCATCGCTGAGTTGATGATTACCCCGACCGGCATTGGCGATCTGATCACCTATCATAGTTCCGTGGCAGGCTACGCCGAAATGTTTGCCGCAATCAGTTCCATCGTGGTCGTGGCGGCGCTTACCATCCAGGCGCTTCAATGGCTCGAGCGAAAGCTCTTCCCGCCGGAGATACGAGAGCCTTGACCATGACCGTGGAACCGATCGTTGAGATGAGAAATGTCGCCAAGACTTACGACAGCGGCGTCGAAGCGCTCCGGGAGATTACCTTGGCGCTTCCCCGCGGCGAGCTCAGCACGTTTTTGGGGCCGAGCGGTTGCGGCAAAACGACGCTCCTCAAGATCATTGCCGGCCTGATCTCGCCGAGTGACGGCGAAATTTGGGTGAAAGGAAACAAAGTGAGCGGCCCCGGCCCGGAGCGCGCCTTCGTGTTTCAAGACTTCGCACTGCTCCCGTGGGCAAGCGTGTTACGCAACGTAGCCTTCGGACTGGAGCTACGCGGTGTGCCCAAAGACAAGCGCGAGGAAATTGCCCGCAAGTATATCGCAGAAGTCGGCCTATCGAGCTTCGAGTCTCGCTATCCGCACCAACTCTCCGGCGGGATGAAACAGCGGGTCGGGCTCGCCCGAGCGCTCGCCATCGACGCGGATATCGTGCTGATGGACGAGCCTTTCTCCTCGGTCGATGAACAGACCCGGCGCAAATTTCAGGAAGAACTTCTCGATCTGCTCAAAATCAATCAGAAGACGGTGATCTTCGTCACTCATAGCATTGAGGAAGCCGCCTATCTTTCTGATCAGATCGTCCTGTTGTCGCAGCGGCCTGGAAGTGTCTTAAGAATCATTCGGCCGAACATTGAGCGCGGTGCGAGTGCCGACGAAATCAGACGCGACAAGGGCTATCTCGATGCGGTGGACGAGATTTGGAAAAT
>JAJONK010000536.1 GCA_021323355.1 Deltaproteobacteria bacterium | reverse complement strand
GGGCAAAATTTTGACTGCCCTTTCAGAATTCTGGTTCGGCATAGTAAAAGACATCACTCCTAATCATCTCATTACGACCTGTTTCGACGAGTTCCCCGCTGCTTGCCTTCCATATCGAGAGACATTGGAGGACAGATCGATGCTGGTGAAAAAGAGCACGCCGGCTCCGGTGGAATGTATCGTCCGTGGCTATCTGGCAGGATCCGGCTGGAAAGACTACCAGAATACCGGCAGTGTGTGCGGTATCCGGCTTCCTAAAGGCTTAGTGGAAGCATCGCGCCTGGAGCAACCGATTTTTACGCCATCGACTAAAGCTGCGATTGGCGCGCATGATGTCAATATCACCTTCGACGACATGGCGACAAAACTCGGTAAAAAAAGAGCAGAGGCGATGCGGGACTCAAGCATTGCGATTTACAATAGGGCGAGCGCGTTGGCCGAGCAAAAAGGGATCATTATCGCCGACACCAAATTCGAATTCGGCCTCGAAGCCGATCAGGTAATCCTCATTGACGAAGTCCTTACTCCGGATTCGTCTCGCTTTTGGCCGGCGGATGGATACCGACCGGGCAAAACGCCTGATAGCTTTGATAAACAATTTGTCCGCGATTATCTGCTCAATCTACCATGGGACATGAAGTCCCCGCCCCCGGAATTACCGCCTGAGATCGTCAAGAAAACTCAGGATAAGTATGCTGAGGCTTTGAAACGGCTTACTGCAGCGTGACCTGAACGCCAGTTCGAGCTTCCCTCCTTCGCAATTAACAATACTCCATTCGCTTGGCCATCTGACAATTCCCGCTTGCCATGCCGCGTTATTCTTTTCATAACTAGTATTAAGATTGCGATCTTCTTCGGAAGAAAATCCGCTGCGGCACTTCAACTCTACCCGGTGTCCGAAAGCGAAGCGGGTTTCTAAAGGGCTTGCGCCGCATTCTTGTGGTCGAGAGCCACAGAAACGATCCGTGATCGGCTCCTAGTGACTGCAGCGAACTTATTTCCGGGATGTTCGTTTCGAGTTGAGCTGAATTTGCGCGATCGCCCGGGTAACGAGCGCGGTGCCCTTTCCGGAATCAATGTCATGCGGGATATGTAAAAACCCAAACCTGACATCCCGTCCGCTGCGGCTGATGTATTCCAGCATGACGTACATCGAATAGTTGCAGACGTAGTCGCCGGCAGTATCGGAATGACCAACCTTCGGGCCAAGGTTGATGTCGAGAGTTGTCGGTAGAAATTCTGCGCCCGATTTGCGAATTGGTTTGGCCGGACCCATGTCGCTAGTTTGCTTGCGGTTTATTGCTCTAGATTCGACCTCAATTCGATCTCGCGTGCATTGCCCTAAGCCGATGACATGATCGGGTTTATGCAGCTCGAGCACGTCGATAAACTGTTGCCGGTTAAAGCGCACCGGAAAAACCGCCGTTCTGAGTCCGGGAAGAGGCGACAGAGCTTTGATGATCGTCTCAGTGATGTTGTTGCGGAATTCTCGATAAGGTCCGAAGCCGTAGACGAGGACACGCATAGCTCAATCCTGTGAGATGCTTTGACAACGCTCTATACATATTCAGGCCAAAAAAAACTGGCCGGCAATTTGGCCGGCCAGTCGTTCGCAACCAATCAAGAGCGTTGTGCTTATTCTTTGACCGCGCTGTAAGCAGCTTCGGAGATCCGGCCGCCATCGCCAGCCAGCTCATGATAGAGTTTGCCGCCGGTCTTTTTGAACTCTTCGGCTTTCTCCTGCATCCCTGCATCCAAAGCGGCCTGATCTTCCAACCCCTTCTGTGCCGCATAGTCGCGCACATCCTGGGTGATTTTCATGGAGCAGAAGTGAGGACCGCACATCGAACAGAAGTGAGCCACTTTAGCGCCTTGCGCCGGCAAGGTCTCATCGTGAAACTCACGGGCAGTTTCAGGATCCAGGCTCAAATTGAACTGATCTTCCCAACGAAACTCAAAGCGCGCCTGGCTCAAAGCATTATCGCGGATCTGAGCCCCCGGATGTCCCTTGGCTAAATCCGCAGCGTGGGCGGCGATCTTGTAGGTGATGACGCCGTCTTTAACGTCCTTTTTATCCGGCAGGCCCAAATGCTCTTTCGGTGTTACATAGCAAAGCATCGCCGTACCGTACCAACCGATCATCGCCGCGCCGATACCGCTGGTAATATGATCGTACCCAGGCGCGATGTCGGTCGTCAGTGGGCCCAAGGTATAAAAAGGCGCCTCATGACAGACCTCCAGCTGTTTCGTCATGTTTTCATGAATCAGATGCATTGGCACATGGCCGGGCCCTTCGATCATAACTTGTACGTCGTGCTTCCAGGCAATCTTCGTCAACTCTCCAAGAGTTTCCAACTCACCGAACTGAGCCTCGTCGTTGGCATCTGCAATGGAACCCGGGCGTAGCCCGTCGCCTAAAGAAAACGACACGTCGTACGCCTTCATGATCTCGCAAATCTCTTCGAAACGAGTGTAGAGAAAATTCTCTTTGTGATGCGCCAGGCACCATTTCGCGAGAATCGATCCACCTCGGGAAACAATGCCGGTCACCCGCTTTGCGGTCAGCGGCACGTAACGCAGCAAGACGCCGGCGTGAATCGTAAAGTACGACACCCCTTGTTCCGCCTGTTCGATCAAAGTATCGCGAAAGATTTCCCAGGTGAGTTCCTCGGCCTTGCCGCCGACTTTCTCCAACGCCTGATAAATCGGCACGGTGCCAATCGGCACCGGAGAGTTGCGTAAGATCCATTCCCGCGTCTCGTGA
>JAJONK010000535.1 GCA_021323355.1 Deltaproteobacteria bacterium | reverse complement strand
ACCGCTAACACCGCACCGGCAATTTGCCGGCGCCCAAACGCGACCGACATTTCTGCCGTGCCGCCCATTTGCCGCACGTTGACTGCGCCCTCCAATCCTTGTTTGCGAAGCAAAATCCGCGTCAGATTGTCAGTCACGGATCCGAATCGGGAAACGCCCAAAGTCTTGCCGCGCAGATCCTCTATCCGGGTAATCTCCGGCTGTACCCACAGTCGAAAGTAGGGACGGTTAACCAGACTCATGACCGAGACTAGCGGAGCACCCGCCATCACTGCCGATATCACCGCATTGGTTGCCGCCAACCCGCCGTGAAGGTCACCGCCGATCAGCGCCTGAACGACCACCGGGCCGGAAGAAATAAAAATCAAATCAGCGTTGATGCCATACTTCTCAAAGGCACCGATCTCCTTGGCCATCCACAATCCGGTTCCTGACGGACCTACTGTGGAATATGCCAGGCTGAGTTTTCTGAGCTCGGCAGGATAACCGTCCACGCCGAAAAACAATAAGAAAACCACCGCCAACATCATTGTGGTAAAGAATCTGCAAGGCTGTTTAGTGTGTGCCATCTCATCACCTTTGGCTTCATTCGTGCTCATCAATCAGGCGGTGTTGGGGGCAGTGTCGGCGTCGCTTGATGTTCGCGATCAGGGGATTTTGCAATGCTCGTCAACTCTGATTGTTCGTGCACGCGGTAAAGACACCGTACTATTCCGATAGTGAACAAAACTATACCGATCCTTTCACAGCATTGACCTAAGCCTTAAAAAAAATGGCGCCGTGATCGTCTATCGGCAATCTAGCTCTCACCATCTGTTTCAGCCGCTGTCGATTCTCTTCCGTCATGCTCTGAATATGGCTGCCGATCGGCGACGCGAATTTTGTGTGTGAATCCCAATAATCATCGAAATCTCGGTGTGTCACAGAGATTTCGAATGACCCGGGTAACCACATCGGTTAAACCTGCTGCTTCGAACAGCGCCTTTAGATTCTCCGGTGTTGTGCTTTCGGCATTCATGTCGAAGGGTGCGTGCGTCGCGGGCGGAAACAATTACCTAGAAAGTTTCAATGACCGACGGATCGTGCGCGGGTCAATAACCTAGATCCACAGGGCAGCGCCACGTGATTTCAGCGATGCTTTTTCCGGTTGGCGTCAGGAGACCGGGTTTGGCTTCCAAAATCGGAGCAATAGCGTTAATCAGAATCGCCACGGTGGCCTGGTCACCGGCAATGCCATCTTTGACCGTAACATCGATGTTCGTCATTCCCTTGACCACGATCTGATCCTGCGGCTCCGTCGCTCCCACGCAAAAAAGCACTTCGAGGCTGACGCATTCCTTGCCCTTGGTTAGACAGCGGGCGACCTGGCGCATGCCGGAAACGTCACCAGATTTTACTTTTACGTGTTCCGACTCGACGTTACCTTCCGCGATCACCGGCTCGACGGATTGGGTAATTCGATCGGGAATCATACCGAGTGCGTCAGCCACGAGCGCCGCCGATTCCATCAGTCCCAGATGGCCGAAAATTTTATTGCCGAGACTGGCCTTAAACTGGTCGACGCGCAGACCCGCTCCCACCTTCATTTGCAGCTGTCTGCGGCGCAGCGAGCAATCCACCACCCGTTTCGCCCACACATGCTCGATATCGGCCGAGGCTGTCGCTAGGAATACGATAAGGCTGTCCATCACGAAGCCGGGATTGATACCGGCGGCCTTGATCGTAACGCCCTTTTCTTTGGCGAGCTGATCGAGTTGTTCGGCCAGCTGCGCGCTTTGCAAAGTTGGAAAAGCGAGCTCTTCTGCCGAGGTGACTACATTGAGCCCGGCCCGGACTGCGGTCTCGAGCTGATCGTATATTGCCGGCAGGAAGGAACCGGTTGTGAGCACGACAACATCCGCTTCAACCTCGCTGAAGAGCGCAGTGGGATCGCCGCTCACTTTTACGCCGAGGTTTTTCTCAAGCCCTAGAACCACGCCGAGATCGAGTCCAATTTTGTCTGGATCAGAATCGATAGCCCCGACTACCTCCAGCCCTGGGCGGCTCAAACCAAATTTAGCCACCTCACTGCCAATCGCGCCGACACCGTAAAAAATAACTTTTATTTTTTTGTTGTCTTTATAATTCATCTGAAATGGAACCTTGTGACGCTCTACTGTCATCCAACGAAAGATCAGTTAAATACTCGATCATCATCCCGGGCAACCCCGGTGCAGGCCGAGGGCTACCCGGAATCTAGGAATTAAAAACTTTTGGGTACCGGCTTTTGCCGGCATGATTCTAGAGGCTCACCGAATTCTTACGAATTTTAGATGCACCAGGTTACCTGATGATCATGCTGGGCGGCCTTCGAAGCTAGGCGGCCTTCCTGCTTTTGCCAGAGAGTCATCAGACGATCGCGCTCCGCCTTGTCGAGATGGCTCAAGGCCTGATCGACAATGTCTATTCCGACCATTTGGTTCCAGGCACCGATTAAGCGCAGCGTTATCGGTCCCGGTGCACCCTTGCCGATTTGAAGACCGTTAACCGTCTTGATTGGAACGAATGTCGGGCTGGTGCTAGCTAGAAAAGCCTCTTCGGCGGTGTACAGATCGAATGGCGTATAGTTTCCCTCGACGACCTCCACGCCCAACTGTTTGGCAAGCTCGAAGATCGCCGCTTTGGTAATGCCGCCGAGGACGTTCCTGTCCGACGGCGTGCAGAGCTTGCCGTCGATGACTAGGAAACAATTGTGCGCGCTGGTCTCGCTAAGGTTGCCATCGAGGTCGAGCATCAACGGAATCGCCCTGGGATCGGCCTGCTTGGCCTCGAACGCCGCCATGTTGTGATTCATCTTGTTGGTGATCTTCGCTTTGGACTCGAGGCACTGTGGCGGTATGCGTCTGGTAGCAGGAATGACCAGCGGCGCGCCCTCGACATAAAAACTCGCAAACTCGGGAAAATTGACAATCACGGGATAGACAGTCACGGTGGCGCGGCCGCTCACTCGATTGCCTCGCATGGAGCGAACGCCCCGACTCACTACTTGCCAGAGGGCGCAGTCTTCGTTATCGCGTAAGAGCTTCTTGTTGCGCTCCAAAACCTCCAAAGTCGTCTTCTCCATATCTTCCAGCGACATGCCGCAATCGATGCGGGTATATTGAAGCGAGCGAAACAGCCGCTCGGTATGCTCCCGCAGCCGGAACGGTTTATGGCGGAATGTGCGTGTCACATCATACACGCCGTCACCGGCGTTAAACCCGCTGTCCAGCACGGAAACTTTTGCCTGGCTCTCCGGTACGAATGCCCCGTTGAGGTAAACGATCGTCTCTTCCATCGCTCTATCTTCCTTTCGTTGGTTCTAGAGAAGCAACTGAATTACGATTGTGCTGTTCACTCCGATGCGCCGCCGGTGATTCATTGGGCAAAGAAGATCTGGCGAAACTCGCTACTTAAATTCTTTGCCTCCTGCTCCGTCGGATTGTCCATGGGTATCATGTTCGGAGTCACCTTCTCAGCGCCTTGGATGGGCGGGTAGACACCGGGCGCCAGGACGAATTCGCCGTCTTGTGCGATCATTCTCTGCCCTTCGGTGGAAACTGCGTACTCGATGTAGAGTCGGCCCGCGTTTGAGCGCGCCGCTTTGGCTCCAAGCGCCAGGTGATTGGGGTCGGAGAGATATTTATCAAGGGCGACATACGAGACCGGACCTTTGTATTGCTTGACGAATTTTATGTAGGCGATTCCGACCTGCGCTTCTCCTTTTATGATCGCCGGAGTTACCGGCGCCAGGGATTCCAGCAGAAGCGGTTGTTGCTTCGCCAAGCCTCTCACATACTCGCGCCATTTCGGCCCCATCAGTTTTTCGAGATTCCATAAAAACTTTGCCGTCGTCGTGTGCCGCGAGGGATCAGGCATGCTGATTTTTCCTTTCCATTTAGAGCTTAGGAGATCTTCTAAACTCTTGGGAGCGTCAGCAGCTTTGACCAATTCGGTGTTGTAAAGAATGCTAATCGGCAAGATACGCCATGGCGTAATCAGAGCATCTTTTTCCTTGAACTGGTCGGCAAAGCTTTGTGAAGACGGCGGAACATAAGGTGCGAAAATCCCTTCCTTTTTCATCAAAGCCATGACATCCCAACTCGACTCCACCACGTCAAATGCGGGCCGGCCGGCGCGCCACTCGCTTTGTGCGCGCTCGGCTACCGCGGTCGAGGACCCGCGCCAATAGTCGACTCTGATGCCGTGCTTTAATTCAAAATTTTTATGCAGCTCTTCCATCGCCTGCGGCACCACACTGCCGTAGACGACCACCTTGCCCTCCTTCTTTGCCAGGGCAATATCAATGGCTTGTCCTCGGGCATCGACAACTAGCGATAACCACAGAGCCAGAGCTATTTCCACGGTACAAGCTTTAAGCATATTCATGCCTCCGGTCGCTAAAGCTAGTTCGCCAGTTTTGGCTTCTTAGACGGCGCGCCTGGTTTTCTGGCCGGAGTCTATGTTGACTACAACTAACCCGTATACGCTTTCAGGCGCATATCAGCACCGTTAGACCACGCGATTGTCAGACCGTCAATGAAAAACTTCTGTAGTGTTTGTTCAGAGGTTCGAAATCGGTCCTGTGAGCCACGCTTGAGTCGATAGTTTTCTTGGTGCTGGTCGATACATGGCCCGAAGAACCTCTTGCTTCTATTCCGCATAGATATTCCACTCCATCGGCAGATTGGGTACTTTGTACCGTCCCGACTGATGCCCTAGTCTCGTCGTCCGGATCAGATTGGGATTAGAACCGCGGGCCACGCGGGCCGGGGAAGCCGGACACCTGGCTTATCTGTAACGAAAGGAGGTAGCGCGGCAAGCCCGCGCTACCTCCAGGATCGCTAATCTCTGGATCGCCGACTCTAAGGTCGAGCTTCGAGAATCAGGTTAAACGGGGTTTTCTTGGCCGCCCGGATAGTCCGGAATCCAGCTTCTTGCAAAATCCTCGCTAACCTCTTCTCGCCCGCTTGGGCTCCGAGCGCCATCCCTTCTTCGGATAATGAATGCGCGCAACAGAGGGTCGTCGACGCGGAATAGTAAAGGCGTCCGATGGGATTTAGATTATCTTCGACCCGGTCGTTGGCGTACGGTTCGACGAGCATGATAGACCCGTTTGGC
>JAJONK010000534.1 GCA_021323355.1 Deltaproteobacteria bacterium | reverse complement strand
ATGCATTTGACCTACCTGTTTATCTCGCATGACCTGCGGGTGGTCGAGCATATCAGCCACCGGGTAGCGATCATGTACTTGGGCAAAGTGGTGGAAATTGCCCAAAGCGATACCATTTATCAGGATGCCAAGCATCCGTATACGCGAGCGTTGCTGTCATCCGTGCCGATTGTGATCAGATGGAGCCGCCATTGGATTTCGATGCCGATTTTCACGGCGTCGCGTGCCATGTTTTCGGTCCTGTGAAACGCGCCTGATTCTTACCGTAGTAAGCCTTTTGCCAGCATGTAGATGGTGCCATAGGAATTGCATCCCGTCAGTTGAATTAACCGCCGAGGATGCTAACATCTTCAGGCAGTGACGCTTCACGGCCAGCAAGGTGGAGCGAGCGCGAGAGCCTCTCAGGAGCCATTCCCGAGAGGTTTTGTTTTTGTATAGGAGTTGAATTTATGGCAACACAGGATGAGCGTGTCCCGATGACCACTCGGGGATATCAATCTTTGATGGACGAATTAAAGCGCCTAAAGAGTGTCGAGCGTCCTAGAAACGTTCGAGAAATCGAAGAGGCGAGGGGCCATGGTGATCTTTCCGAAAACGCCGAGTTTCATGCGGCCAAGGAACGCCAATCCTTGCTGGATATTCAGATTCGCGAGATCGAGGACCGCCTGGCCCGCGCTCAGGTAATCGATATTTCAACACTATCCGGCGATCGAGTTAAGAACGGAAAAATTTCTATCAGTTCTCCCGTTGCCCGTGCTTTGATCGGCAAGAGCGAGGGGGACGAGGTTCAGGTCCAGACCCCCACGGGCGTGCGTTCATTCGAGATTTTAAGCGTCGAGTACATCGATTGATCTGTGCTGTCGTGGGGCGGGCCTTTCTGGAAAGGGATCATGTCCTTTTCAGCCCGAAAGGCAGCTCAAGGTTTTAGCCGTGGCCAACTAATAGGTTGGCTGCACCGGGCGGTTTTGGCGCCGTCTAACTTTCCGCTTAAATCATTTCACGCCGGTTCGCGATTAACCACTCTTATAGGCTGCTTTCTATCGAGTCTTCTTTTCTCTTCTTTCGGTTACGCCGAAATATCGATCGAAGCGCGTGTCGGCTTTCACGGCGTATTTCAGCTCGGACGTCCGTTCCCGCTGGAACTCGAAGTCACTAACTCCGGCCGTCCCGCCGACGGTTTTTTGGAAGTTCAGGTTTGGAAAGGCGGTGCCGCCAAGAGCGGCGTTCCTTATCCGCTTCATTATCGCAGGGACCTTTTCGTTTCCGGCCATTCGCGGAAAACCATTCAACTTACTGTCGATCCCGATTTCATCAGCCGTCCGCTGCTGATCTCTTTTATCAGCCCCGCCGGAAACGCGTCGCGCGAGTTGGATCTGCGGCGCTACTTCTCGCCGTCGCCGGTCATGCTGCTGGTGAGTGAAGCGAGTTCCCTTTCGATCTCTCTGGGATCGGCGATGACCAATCGCTTGGTCGCTGTTTCATTGAGCGAACTACCTTCCGATCCGCGAGCTCTGCTTGGGGTTTCACATGTGATCCTATATGACCAATCCTTGCGCGAGCTTTCGCGCTCGCAGCTGTCTGCCTTGGAAAGCTGGCTCACCGCCGGCGGTAGGATGGTCATCATAGGCAGCCTCAACCATGCGCTGTATCAGGAGACATCACTCAGCCGCTTTCTGCCTGTGCGGGTCACCGGCAGCGAACGGATCTCTTTCGCTCCGCAAAGTATCCAAGGTGAACCGGTAACCCCGATCGCCGGCGTCTGGACACAGGTTTCAAGCGTGCTGGATGGTAAGGTTATGCTGGAATCGGCGGGAATTCCGCTTCTGGTTGAGAAGAGCCGGGGCAAGGGCCGGATCACCTATTTTGCCCTCGATCTTGGACGACCTCCGATGGCTCAATGGGACGGTCTGCCCAAGCTTCTGCGCAACCTTGTGCTTCCGGCCGCCGACGATGCGCTATCGCCGCGAACCCGTTGGGACGATTCGATCTTTTCTCAGATTATCATCAGTCCATCATTTATCTCGACTTATGTGCCGACTCGTTCCTTGTTGCTGGCCGTGATCGGTTATTTCTCGGCTCTGGGTACGTTAGCCTGGCTGTGGCAGAAGAGTCGTTTGCCGGCGCGCAAAATCGTCATCTGCCTGGCGATAGTCGTCGGCCTTGCCGCGGCGGCAGGATATCCACTGTTTAGCCGCGGCGGTAATGTCCCTGACGGAGTGCTTCTATCTTCCACCATGCTTGATAGTGTTGCCGACGGCTACGTGGAAGCTCAATTGAACATGGCCATGTTTTCAACTCAAATCCGCCAGTACAACCTTCAATTGGCTCGTGGTTGGCTCGATATGGCGCCGGTGTCCAACCCGGCCAAAGATCGGCCGCAAGAAGCGCTGCTGCTGCAGGATGACAGCGGTTCCAGCCGATTTCGTTTACCGCTGCGCGAGTGGGATTATAGGCTCTTCCGCATGCGCTTTATCGACCGCTTTCCATTGTTCGCGGAATTTGACATTCAAGGCGATAAGCTGGTGATGAAGATCGACAACCAAAGCGGCAAAGATCTGGTGGACTGCTGGTTGCTGTTACCTGGCGGGCGTCATGCTCTGAACGAAATCACGCGAGGTTCACGATGGAGCAAAGTTTTTTCGTTGAATGCCGGAGAAGCGCGCGATGCGAATCAATCGAGCCGCGGCGATGCACTCAGCCTGCGTGATTTGTCTTTCAAGGATAAAACCCGTGATATCTTGTTTCATTCTTCCTTTTTTCCGCGCGACGGTGAGGCGTCGCGATGGAACACCGGCGCCGCGATTTTTTTCGGCTGGGTAAAAGACTCGGAACGGCGGGTTAGAGTCGATGACTCGCGCATCTACGCCCATGACTACACACTATTTCGGGCGATCATTCCATTGCCCGGGCCGGAGGATGAATGAATAGCAATCCGGTTTTGCGCGAAAGCATCGATATTTTTTTCGTCGAGGGGCATGGGTTCGCGGTTTATTTTTATATTCTGGTGATCCTTGCGCCGGTCGAGTTTCTGTCGCTTTACTTACCCTCGCTGGATGCGCAGATGTGGAGCGGTTCGGCGAGTCTTTTCAAGGTCACCGCGGTGACGACCTTGTTGCTCACAATCTATTTCGCGATGCGGGTGGCGAATCAGGAGTTTGCTTCCTGGAGATTCCGGACACTGAAACACTGGCATCGCGAAAACGGCCAACCCATTGCCGCCATCGCTCAGGCGCAGCTTTTGTTTCTGTCGTTGCACGTCGCGCTTTCTCTGCTCCTGTGCGCGCCATTGTTGATCTGGGCAGCCGCCATTGCGCGGACGCCGGTTTCGATGGTGACGCTTACCTTCGGGCTGTTGTTTTTCTATGCATGGGGTTACGCCACCTGGGGGTTGTTCGCATTAACGTTATGGGAGCGCCGTGCCGAAAGCCGCCAAGTGTTCATTCGCTCGTTTTTCTTTGTCTTGACGATCCTCTCACTGCTCGTCTA
>JAJONK010000533.1 GCA_021323355.1 Deltaproteobacteria bacterium | reverse complement strand
GGCCCCGAGCCCAGAATGTTTTTCTCGTACCAGCGCGGGTCTTTTTTGAGTCGCTCCGCGCTATAAATAAAATTCCAAGGGGACGCTAGATTTGCCAAAAAAGACGCAGCGATGTGCTTGAGACGAAAAACCACGGTCGCATCATCCGGCGCTTCGATCTTATCGACCATGGCAAAGGAAGCTTTACGAGCGCTGGCAACTCCTTCGGGAGGAAAGATGATCTTGTCATAACTGGCCTTAACGTCGCGCGCCGTCAGTGGAGTCCCGTCGTGAAATTTGATGTTTTTGCGGAGGGTGAACGTGGCCGTCAAGCCGTCTCTCGAGAACGACCAGCGCTCGGCAACATCGCCGACGATTTTTGGGTAGTTCTGCGGATCGAAGCGGAGCAGCGTGCTGTAATGCGGCGCTACCGGATGTAACATGCCGAAAGTTGTTTCACGATGCCCGTCGAACGACGGTGGAAGTTCGCCGACGGCAAACACAAGCTCCCCTCCAGAGCGCGGCTGTTGCGCGGACGGACTCTCGGCCGCTTGGCCTAACGCCGGCCATGCGAATAAAGTTACAGCGATCACTAACAAGATTCGTCGCTTGATGTTGATCATAAACCCCTCTCTTCAGTGGATGTACTATCCATCACCTTTAACGTCGTTAGAGCATAAGCACATACCTGGGCGAAAATAGGTGATTCGACTTCGTGATGTCAAGCTGCTAGAGAGTTGCGCGCCGTGGCAAGCGAAAGTTTTTGATTGGTCTCCTAATCAGTTGGTGGCGAAAACGGCGCGGCAGTACTGTATTCCATTGTCTTCGGAAATAATTTAGGACAAAATAGTTTTTTACCGCGCAACCGGGATGTCCCCGACGAGATCTAAGGCAATCCTCCTGAAGGAAGATTTCACCATAGAGAGACGACAAAAACTTGCGCCACCCAAACCGCTCAGCGGCAAGGAAAAGCGCCTGCTCAATCCGAATCACGGGCTAGTCAAGCTTTTTGAGCGCAATATGGACCGACTCATATCGCGTTTCCTGTACCCTCATCTGTCCGCCATTTGGAATCCCTATGCCTGGGTCATCGAGCGTCGTTTCCGAGTAGCGGAGACGACCCTGTCGCCTGCTGGCTGGCCGCCAGGGCTTCCACCAGTGCGCGTGCTACTGCTATCGGACATCCATTGCGGCATCTTTCTTAAACCCCAGATCTTGGCCGAAGTCGTCAGCTTCCTGATGCAGCTCGCACCTGATCTGGTGGTGGTGACAGGTGATATCGTCACCGGCCATTCACGTGAAGTGCGACCATTTCTCGACGCTCTTGCGCCCCTATCGCGCGCTCCGCGAGGAGCTTGGTTCTGCTTTGGCAATCACGACTATTTTGGCGGCGATCCTGAAGAGATTCGCAAAGCTCTGCAGGGCGTCGGTATCGTTACCCTCAACAACCAAACAGTAAGCGTAGCCCATGGCACGGGAAGCTTTGTGCTTGGCGGGATCGATGATCTCATCCTCGGCAAGCCGGATTGGGCGCGCCTGATCTCCGAACTCGGCGCACCGCATCTCCTATTAGCCCATAACCCCGATCACTTTTATGATGCCGCAGGTCATGGAGTAACGCTCGTCGTTTCCGGGCACACGCATGGTGGGCAGATTCGCTTGCCTCATGGGCCCCCCATCATCAGGCAAAGCCGATTCTGCCTGGACGAAGGAGTTTATTCTTTTCAATCGTCGCTGCTGGTAGTCACACGCGGTCTTGGCAGCATCTTGCTGCCGTGGCGCTGGGGCGCCGACCCCGAGGCGGTCATGATCGAGATCGTTTCGGCAAAGTAGTCTCGAGTCATCCATTATCAACGCGGCCCAGGATGCGACGATGTTCGCGCGCTGGCGATAAGAGAAGTGGCCACCCCTACCGAGCTCCAGCCAGCGGCAATAATAAACGTGGTATTCAGAGCCGCTACAAACCCAGAGGGATTTGCCGTCGTGAGAGCGGTTCCGGCGATCCCGGTATGATGTTCAAAGGCTACCGACATCAGCAAACTGCTCAACGCGATTCCCAAAACATTCCCGAAACCAAAAGTAACGTGATTCACCGCCGATGCGAAACCGCGATGCTCGGCCGGCATCATCGCGATCATTGCCATAGAATTGGCCGGATTGAAAATTCCGTTGGTGATGGCGCTGACAATGACAAGTAAGGCGGGCAGGAGCCAATGCGAATCGATACGCAAGAAGGCACCCATACCAAGCGAAACAATCATGAACGCAACGCCGACTGTCGCCGGAATGCGCGGCCCGAGACGATCGGCGAGATGACCGCTCGCAGGCGCCAACGCTATCGTTATCAACGATGGCGCCATAAATAGCATGCCTACGCTCGTCGCGGTTAATCCGAGAACGTCTTGAAGGTAGAACGGCAGGAGAAATCCTGTCAAGGAATAGCAACTGGCGACGACCAGCAAGCTAATTACGCTCATGCTGAACCGGCGGATTCTAAACAACCCCAGGTTGAGAATCGGATTCCTGGCTCTGGTCTCATGAAGAATCAAGCCGACAAGGCAGACGATAAACAAAACCGCCAACGCAACCTTCAAGCGCACTGGAATCATCTGCTGTGTGCGCCGGTCGAGCAGCATCACCAACGCGCTCGTTGTCGCGAATAACAATGCGGCGCCGAGATAATCGATGGAAGCCGAGCGGCTTGGGAAAACCAGTGGACGCTGTTTTACATTCAGCAAAGTCAAGAGCATGCCGCAGATGCCGATCGGCACCAGAAAGAAGAAACTCCAACGCCAGCTCAGGT
>JAJONK010000532.1 GCA_021323355.1 Deltaproteobacteria bacterium | reverse complement strand
GCGGGAGCGGCCAGCGATCCAGGCGCGAATGCGGTCAGGAGTGAGGGGGAGAGCTTTCACCTGAACTCCAAAATCACTGAGAGCGTGAGAAAGCGCGTTGGCGAGCGCTGCGCCGGTGCCGACGATTCCGCCCTAGATAATCCATCAGACTACCGGTCAAGAGCTGGCCATTGTCATCGTAGATCAGTTCTTCCAACATCGTGCCGCCGATGCCCTGGACCGCCGAGCCGACGGTTTGGCCGTGAACCAATAGCGGATTGATGCAGCGCCCGACATCCTCAACGACGAGATACTTGAGAACTTCCATCAAGCCGGTCTCGGCATCCACCGCCACATGGGCCAGATGAACCCCATAGGAGTAGGTCATCTGGCTCGAGTGGAAATAGGCGGTCTCTTCCAATTCGGGAAATCCCTGATTGAGGATTCCGGAGTGGCGTACTTGGGTGGCAATCTCGTTCAGATCTACTGCCGGCGCTTCGGTGCTCGTGCGGTAGATTTTTCCATCGCGCAATTCCAGTGTGCTCGCTTCGTCGCCGAGTTGTTCCGCCGCAACTCCGAGAAGCTTCTGCTTGAGCTTCTGTCCCGCGAGATGAACCGCGCTGCCGCACATGACGGTTCCCCGGCTGGCGAAGGTGCCCCAACCGAAGGGACTCGTGTCCGTATCGCCGTGATAAACAGTGATCCAGTCCATCGGCACACCCAACGCATCGGCGCAGATCTGTGCCATGCCGGTTTCGTGACCCTGGCCCAAAACCGAGATGCTGAGATAGACGGCGACATCGTTGCGGTCGCCGATGACGATGCGCGCGCCCTCATAAGGTTCCAGGCCGCCGGTGTTCTTGACGAAGCAGGCGATGCCGGTGCCGTAATATCTGCCATTTTCAAGACGACCTTGAAGCGGCTGCAATTTTTCATAGCCGAATTCAGCGAGGCCGCGCTTGAGCGCGCTCGGATAATCGCCGCTATCAAGAACCGTGGGACCGGACCCCGGCCGGGTAACCCCTACTTCGTAAGGTATCTCCTCTGGCCGGATGAGGTTCTTGAAGCGTAGCTCCACCGGATCGATTCCCAAATCTTTTGCCATCAAATCGAGCATGCGTTCCCGGTAGAAACAGGATTCGTAGCGGCCCGGAGCGCGAAAGGTTCCCAGGCCAGTCTTGTTGGTAACCACCAAATGGATCTTGGCGTGATAATTTGGTATTCGATAAGGTCCGGTTAATAATGCCGCCGTCGAACAGGGCACCAATCCGCCATGGGTCCGCACATAGGCGCCCATGTCGCCGTAAACGATCGCTCGAAAGCCCAGGATCGTGCCGTCCTCGCGCGCGGCAACCTCGAGCTTGCAACGATTTTCGCGCGAATGATTCGCCGCCATCAGATGCTCGCGTCGATCTTCAATCCATTTGACCGGCTGTCCCAGCTTTACAGCGGCAAACGGAATTAAAAAATCTTCCGGATAAAGCTCTCCGCGGATGCCGAAGCCGCCGCCGACATCGTTTTCAATGAAGTGCAGTTTACGTTCGGGAAGTTTAAGAAACGCGGCGATGGTCTGCCGGTTGAGATGCGGCAACTTGGTGACGCCCCAAACGGTCAGCTCCCCTTTGCCTCGATCGAAGGCGGCAACGAAACCCCTGGTTTCCATCGGATTGCCGGTGAAGCGATGAACGCGAAACTCCTCCCGGCGGGTGTATGGAGCCTCCCGGAACGCGCGCTCCACATCGCCAATGGTAAATTCATGGACAGCGGCGAGATTCGTTCGGGCTTCGTCGTTAACTAGGACTTCATCTTTAAGGGCTTCGTAAACATCAACCACCGCGGGCAAGTCTTCGTACTCAACTCCGATGGCATCGAGGGCATCCTCGGCAAGGTATCGGCTCTCCGCGATGGCCAGGGCCAGCGGCTCGCCGACATAGCGGACCTTATCGTGCGCGAGAAGAGGCTGCAGGTGGCGTTCCAGTCCGGCAAGCTGATACATCCGAATAGGCACGGGGACCGCCAGATCGCCGAGATCTTGGAACGTGAACACTCTAATCACCCCGGGAAGCTGCAAAGCTTTCGACGTGTCCATGGAACGGATTCTTGCGTGGGCTCGCGGACTGCGCAGGATGGCCGCGTGGAGCATGTTGGAGAGCTTGATATCGTCGACGTAGGTCGCCGCCCCGGTAATGAAGCGAACGTCTTCGCGCCTTTTGATCGGCATACCCACGTAACCTTGAGCGGTCTTACTGATGGGTTCCATCTATACCGGCGGCTCCTTCGTTTTTCTTTGCAATTCAGAGGACGCCTCCAGGATTGCATCGATTATCGGCTGATAGCCTGTGCAGCGGCAGATGTTGCCTGAAATGGCGTCGCGAACCTCTTCCCGCGTCGGCATCGGATTGTCTTTCAAAAAAGCCGATGCCGTCATCAGAAAACCGGGTGTGCAGAAGCCGCACTGAAGCGCGTGCCGATTCTGGAAGGCTCGTTGTAAAGGATGCAGCTCATCACCTTGGGCGAGGCTCTCGACAGTGCGCAACTCGGCGCCGCCGGCTTGCACCGCGAGCATGAGGCAGGAACGCACTGCTTCGCCGTTCATGAGGATCGTGCAGGCGCCGCATACGCCATGCTCGCAGCCGAGATGAGTGCCGGTGAGATCCAGCTCCTGTCGGATGAAATCCGCCAACGTCATCCTCACTTCGACCAGACGTTCATAGGTTCGTCCGTTGGCCGTAACTTTGATGAGTTGCTTTGCGCTCAATGACTCACCGTCTCCTTTGCCTTGGCCCATGCCGATTGCAGTGCCCGGCGAACCAACACGCCACCGACTTCCTTGCGGTAAGCAGCGGAAGCGTGAACATCCGAATCGGGGTCAAGTTCTTCGGTGACGACTCTGCTCAGCTCCCCTAAAAGCGCCTCGTCGATGCGGCGTCCGTTCA
>JAJONK010000531.1 GCA_021323355.1 Deltaproteobacteria bacterium | reverse complement strand
GCTGGCATAGGCACCGGTCTTGGGACCACGCTCCTGTTTGCCTTGATTCCGATTGTATCGCTAAGAAAAATCTCGCCGCTTTTTGCATTGCGGGCGTCCTATGAACGCACTGATCGCTCTCATGATCGCGTTCTCTGGGCGATTTATCTGATTATTCTTCTCGCCATTTTTGCTTTTGCATTGACCACGACCCGGCAGTGGTTGCACGGGTTGAGTTTCACCGCAGCGATTCTTGCGGCTTTTGGTTTACTCGCCTTCATCTCTCGCAGCGTATCGATGCTGTTGAAGAAATTTATGCCTTACTTTTTACCGTTTCCGTGGCGCCAAGGCCTTTCCAGTCTGCACCGGCCCAATAATCAAACCACTGCCGTCATGCTCTCCATTGGTCTCGGCGCATTCCTGTTGATTACGCTTTATAGCGTTCGCAACATGCTGGTTAACCAAGTCGCGGAACGGGGTGGCCGGGGTGACGCCAACTTGGTGTTGTTCGATGTGCAAAAGGATCAACGGCAGGACCTCGCCGGGCTGTTGCGGTCGTTCAAACTCGGTAGCCATGAAGAAGTGCCGATTGTCACCATGCGACTCGCCGCCATCAAAGATCGGCCGGTGGAAGAGATTCGCGCCGACACAACTTCGAGAATTCCCCGATGGGCGTTGCGACGGGAATATCGGTCGACGTATCGGAGTCATTTGGCCGATACGGAAAAGATGATCGCAGGAACCTGGCGGGGGAAAGTTTCTCCCGACACTCAGCCGATACCGATTTCTTTGGAAAAAAGCATCGCCGAAAATCTCGGAGTCGGCTTGGGCGATAAACTCGAATTTGAGTTGCAAGGCGTTTCTTTGCCGACTCAAATCGCGAGCATTCGCGAGGTCGACTGGCAACGAATTCAACCCAACTTTTTCGCAGTTTTTCCCGAGGGTGTGCTGGAAACCGCGCCGCAATTTTATGCGGTGGTGACCCGCACCGATTCAAGTGAAGTTTCCGCCGACTTGCAGCGGGCGGTGGTGCAACGCTTTCCAAACGTCTCGATGATTGATCTCACCCTGGTGCTCAATACGCTGGATTCCATTTTGGGTCGGGTGGCAAGCGCGATTCGCTTCGTCGCAATGTTTACGATTCTCACGGGCATAGCGGTGTTGATCAGCGCGGTGTTGAGCAGCCGTAGTCAGCGGCTGAAAGAGAGTATCTTAATGAAGACACTGGGCGCGCCGCGACGTCAGATAATCACTGCGATTGTCGCCGAGTATCTGTTTCTGGGAGCGATCTCGTGCGCCACCGCCGCGATCTTAGCAACCCTGGCAACCTGGGGCCTGAGCTTTTATTTCCTTGGCACCATCGCTAGCATCTCGTGGACGCCTATTATTGTCATCGGCATGATAGTTACAGGGGCAACGGTGCTTGCCGGTGTAATCGGATGCTGGGGCATGTTTGGGCGCTCTACTCTGGAGGCTTTTAGGCTGGAAGCTTGATGTCTGTTTAGTGCGACCGAGGCGAGGATGCGGGGACCGAACCGAGTAGATGAGCGGCTTAATGTTCCCTATAAATATCCCGTGTCGAAAACGGGCGGCGAGCGATGCCCCAAATTTTGCTGAAGCAGGTGAGCAGGTGGGACTTGGCGGCGGTGGGTGGTTCATGCTTATCGAACTCCGGTAAGGTTTTATCGATAACGGTTCGAGCCATGCGGAAAGCCCAGTTGTCGGCCTCGATCTTATTGCTGCAGGTAAGATCGGGCATCGAAAAGCAATGCGCAAAGCTCTGAAGCCACAGCTGCCGCCAACCGGCTTCCGTGTAGACTGAAAAGCAAGCCTCCGGTACCCATTTGCCGGGCTTGATCTGATATGAGGCGGCTCGAATACCGCACCCCTTATGCTCTTTGATGCGAAAGATCGCTCCGGTATCCTTCTCTTTCATTGTCTCTTGAAGCATGGGCGATCTCCTCTACCGGGTAAATCGATTATTGTCCGGCTACGACTTTAGAATTTAGGTAAAAAATTGGCAAAACCTATACCAGGTATTTCTGACGCCTGGTGGCGAGAGAATGCGCAAGAACCGTCATTGGAGAGCGCAAAAATGTTCGGTTTAGTATCATGTAATCGCTTTTTCACATCTTTCCTGCGGCCGGAACTGATGGCGCTTTTCGTTCAGCTTGCAGAGTTCCGATTGGCGCAACGCCCAGCTCAACACATCCCCTAGTTCAGTGCCGCGACAATCAGCTCAGCGTTACAACGATTATCGACGATCTTTTTAAACCATCGGGCTCGTAGCGCGACGGGCTTGAAGATCTTCCAATAACCATTCCGCGCAGTTTCCTTCCTATCCTGCTTGTCTTTGAAACTTATGCGTTCTGTATAGGCAACTCGCTAATTGTCGATCCGGCCAGATCAGGGGAAAGCCCTTGACCCCCAACATTGATCTGGGATAACTGCCTCCTTAGATGCTGAGCCTTCAAAAAGTCAGCAAAATCTTTGGCGGCGTGGATGACGGATCGACTGCAGTGCCGGCGGTCGACGCGGTATCGTTCGAAGTCCGCGAGGGCGAATTCTTCTCGATCATCGGTCCGTCCGGTTGCGGCAAGTCGACGCTGTTGAGAATCATCGCCGGATTACTGCGCGCTTCCAGCGGCGAACTTACTGTTGCTGAAGAACTTGTTAGCGGGCCTCATCCGTCGATCGCCATGGTATTTCAAGAGGAATCCACCTTTCCCTGGAGGACGACCTTGGCCAACGTTGAGTTCGGTCTGCAAATGCGCGGGGTCCCCGAACAACGACGCCGCAAGACAGCGCT
>JAJONK010000530.1 GCA_021323355.1 Deltaproteobacteria bacterium | reverse complement strand
TAGGCGGCCTGACACTGCTGGCCTTGGACATGCGAAGCGAAAGAACCAAGAGCCAGGTCATCAGTGCGGAATCTTGGAAGGCTATCTATGATTGGTTGGATGCAACGTCCCCGCGCAGAAGAAGCCAAACCCCGTCGGCTCGACATCTGTTGCTGATGTCCAGTATTCCAGTGGTCCATCCTGAGTTTGCGCTGCTCGAGAAGCTTTTAGGGATTTTCCCTGGACGGCAAGAGCTGGAAGACGATCTCAGAGATCAGTGGCTGAGTGTGCCTCACCGCCAAGAACGGTTGCGGCTGGTTCACCGGTTGCTGGCCTTTGCTGATGCCAAGAAATGCCGGGTCACGGTGCTTTCCGGCGATGTGCACGTCGGCGCTCTTGGCATTGTCGAGTCGACCCGCTCGACTGCAGATGATCCCAGCACCCAAGTGATCAATCAGTTGACCTCGTCGGGCATCGTGCATCCACCGCCGGCGGGTGTCGTTCTTTTTTTCTTGGAAACTGTAACCGGCAAGAAAATGGAACTGGACCGCGACCTTTACAGCGAGATGCTGGAGTTTCCCGGAACCCATCATCATTATGTCGGCGCGAGGAACTGGCTCAGCTTAGAACCCGACGATTCCGGAAGAATCTGGGCGAATTGGCACGTCGAAACGGAACCCTACCCGTATACCAAAGTCATTCATCCGATTGATTTCAGAATGCCGGCGCCGATAGTGCCGAGCTGACCGTAGGTCGCGACAATGTTGTCACGGGCAAAGCATAAATCAAGTAATTTAATAGGTTGCCGTTTCCGGTGCGCTCGCTGGTATAGCTTATGACCTTGCACATCACCAATGGCGACACCACTGTAAGCGTCATGGAAAAAGCCGGCCTCGGCGGAGAGGTCTTGCCGTGGCGTGATGTATTGCACGAAGGGTCGGTACCCGCCGGGCTTTCCCTTGCGCAGATGTCGGAGGTTCGCGCCCAATTCATCGCCGATTGTGGCTGGCAGACGCGTGAGAAAGCATGGGCTGACTTTCGAGCTAGAGATACCAAGCTCGCTTCTTTTCGAGAATATCAAGAAGTCATCCTCTGGTTCGAGCACGACCTGTACGATCAGCTTCAGCTCTTACAAATACTCGACTGGTTTGCCGGTCAAGATTTCAACGACACTCCTCTCAGCATGATTTGTGCTGGCGACTACCTGGGCACGATGCAGCCGGAATCCCTTGCTGCGCTTTATCCACTGCGTCGAACCGTGCTGCCGGAACATCTGGAGCTTGGCGTGAAAGCTTGGTCGGCGTTCTGTTCTCCTGATCCTACGTGCTGGGAAAATCTGTTGGCGATGGATTCAGCGGCTTTACCTTTTCTTGGCGCATCGGTACTTCGGCACCTCGAACAATACCCGTCATTAAAGAATGGAGTGAATCGAACGGAGGAAGCGATTCTCAAAGCCGTGCAGGACGGAAACAGTAAACCGGGAAAGATTTTCGCCGCCGCCCAAGCATTTGAAGAAAGCCGCTTCATGGGAGACAGTTTGTTCTGGCTCTATTTGGCGAGAATGACCCAGAGCAAGCGCCCATTGCTGCGCGCTTCCCATGGCGAGTTTATGCTGCCAAGCCTTTGCGCACCCTGGTCTGAATTCAATGAACAACAGATTGTCATCACACAGGCCGGCGAGAGGGTGCTTGCGAACGAGCTCGACTGGATCGAAATTAACGGCATTGACAAATGGCTCGGTGGTGTTCATCTAACAACGGAAAATCTCTGGCGCTGGAACTGGAAGGCACAAAGCTTAGTCCGGACGAAAGTATGAAGTCCACGAAACCCATCTCCGAACAGTCGGTACCCATATGATGTCTCTGTTGTCAGTTTGAGCGCAGCCAGAAATCTTAGACCCTCACATTCAGTCGGAATGACATTAAGATCGTCGAGTGAGAGACAGGTTTCTGCCGGAACCCGAACAGTGAGCTTAACGAACGAACGGAGGAAGATATGGTTTCATCATCCGAACGGAATTGGCGAGACCATGGCATCAAAATCATTTCGAGCGCGCAGCTTGATCTCAATACTGCGCAAACTCCCGGAATGACTCGCGCCGCCGCGATCACCCACGCGCGCACCGGCGCAACCAAACTCTGGGCCGGCACCGTGACGATCCATCCCGATGCCAAAACCGGACCGCACCATCATGGCGAATTGGAAAGCGTCATCTATGTGGTCAACGGTAACGCCCGGATGCGCTGGGGCGAATCACTGGAGTATGTCGCCGAAGCGAGGGCCGGCGATTTTATCTTTGTGCCGCCTTTCGTGCCGCATCAAGAGATCAATGCCAGCACCGCTGAGCCTTTGTTTTGCGTGCTGGTTCGAAGCGATCAAGAACCCATTGTCATCAATCTCGATATAGCTGCGGCCGAGAAGCCGGAACTGGTCCGATGGACTGATCCCAATCATCCAGTCGAGCCGATGCCGAGCAGATAGCTCCATGCGCCAAGCAACCGAAAGCGATTTGGACTTTCTCGCCGATTGCTATGTTAAGATCGCCCGCCATATGAAAGCCGGCGAGCATGATTTTTATATTGCGCGGCTGCCGGAAACGGCCGACGAGACCATACGCAATCACGTTAGGCGCTATGTAAGCCGCGAAGACGCGCTGACGTTATTGGAGGAGGTCGAAGGTTCGCCGGTAGCTTGCAGCTCGTCGTTCTCGGCGTCACGTCTCGATAAGTCAGGTCACATTGCAGTCTGTTGGGTCGAGCCAGCAAACCGGCGCAGCGGCATCGCGGCTAAGCTAGTCAGTGCCGCGGAAGATTGGTTTCGGCAGAAGGAAGTCGGTGTCGTCGAGCTTTCGTATATGGTCAAGAACGAATTGGCCACGATTTCATGGCAGCGACTCGGCTATCAACCATTCCGAGTTTTTGCCTACAAGGAACTTTAGGCACTGCGGGATTTGCTCTTTCACATAATTGGGTATCTTCTGCTAGTTTACTGAAAACTATCGAATCATAGGCTGCTCAAAAGACTCAGAGGCGAGGCATGCGAAGTTCGATGAGCTGTGGCGTACGCTGCAGTACGTTGAAGCGAGTCGGGCGAGGGTAACGAAGCATATGAGGCCTTTTCAGCAGGCTAATCACTGCCCAACTCTCGCTCCAGGAACTCCGACGTTATCGTCCAGGCAAGCCCGGCCAGCCGCGGATCGTAGCAGTCGCCATCGCCCAGAGCGAAGCCGTGGCCCGCGTGCTGGAAGAAATGCCAATCCAGTGGTTGGCCATTAGCATGAAGGCTGGTTTTCAGACGATCCTGCACGGCGACGCTGGCCACATGATCGTTGCCGCCAAAGAAGATGAGCGACGGGCATTTAAAATCTTTGACCGCGACGTTAGGATGACGCGGGCGTAATTGGCTCGGCCCTTCATCGCGCACAGAAGGGTAATAACCTACGAAGCTGCGCACGTCCGGAGTTGCCGCGACGAAGTGGATGCCGATGCGACCGCCCATGCAGTAGCCGACCACAGCGCACCGTTTGGGGGCGACATCGTTTCTCCTGGTCAGATAGCGCCAGCCTCGCTGAATAACCTCAACGAATTGTCCATCAGTGGTTTTTTTCTGTGCCTCGTGGACCCCGTCTACTTCGCCGAGAAGCTTATAAATGCCGAGAGCGACTGTGGTATACCCCTGCTTGGCAAAATCGCAGGTCACCGACTTTAGATGGCCGGTGACGCCGTAGTGATGATGCACGATCAATATTCCGGGGCCGGGTTCTTTGCGTTCAGGATGGGCGATGTATCCCGGAATGCCATCTTTATCGGCGTCTAAATCACGGCAGAGTATCTTCATCGGCGCTTCTCCTTGAGCAGTTTTCATTTGTCCCTGCTATCACGAATGGCTGGCAGTTGTCATTCACTTCGAGATCTCGTGACGAATATAGCACCGTGTTAGGAGCGGTTTATCATCGTGACGTTAATCGAGGGCCGAGCCAAGCATCCACCGATTGACACAGTGTCGCGGCTTTCTGAAGGACCGGTTGTGTCCGGTTAAAATGAAGTCACGTTTTTGAACCCATAATCGAGTAGCTTCGTGGCATCCTGCCAAACGGACTTTTTGTCGCTCTTCAAAACCACCGCAATATAGATTTGCCCGGCTCGTTGGGCGGCTGCCACAAGGCAATAGCCGGCTTCTCGGGTGTTGCCGGTCTTAACGCCGATGGCGCCGTCGTAACTGGATAGCAATTTATTGGAATTTTTGATTGCGCCTTGCCACCCTCTGCTCCTCCACCGGTATGTCCTCTCCCCGACGATCCTGCGGAACTCCGAATTCTCAAGAGCGGCTTTGGTGATTAGCGCCAGATCCCGCGCGGTGGTCAGCTGTTGCGGGTGAGGCATGCCGGTAGGATTAACAAAGCGGGAACGAACCGCGCCCAGCGTATGCGCCTTATGATTCATTCGTTGAACGAAACTATCGATGGAACCATCCCTATGAAGGGCCAGCGCAATGGCGGCATCGTTGCCGGAGCCCAACAGCATGGCATGAAGCAAATCGCCCACCGATAACTTTTCTCCGGCTGTGAGTTGTGTGCTCGCGCCCGAAACGCGCAGCGCCTCGGCCGGAATAGTGACGACGTCGCTGGTGCGGTTTTGATCGAGCACGACCAATGCCGTGAGGACTTTGGCGGTGCTTGCCGGCGGCAGCGGCAGATCTTGATTGTGCGCCCGGATAATCTTTCCCGTTTGCGCATTCATCAGCACAGCCCCTCTGGCTGCGATCTTCAATTCGGCAGCGGCGTTAGGCCGTGGAAAAATGACCCAGGCCAAGAGCAACAGGAGCGAGCCAATCGCTGGTCTGACGCCGGCGTGCTTCATCGCTGAATACTTTCTTGTTTGTTTAGCAGGAGTGCATACCTGAATCTAAAGGGTCATGGAGCGATTCGCTGGTCATTCTTAAAGACATGTACCTGCTCCGGGGTGACGCTGAAGCCGACCATGTCTCCTCGTTTAACATTCGACTCTCTGCCGATCCGAGCGATTAGTTCAACACCTGCGCATTTCACGTGAAGGAACCGGTCCGAGCCGAGATCCTCGATAATCTCGACCTCACCACAGATCCAGCTCTGTCCAACCGCCTCGGCCAGCTGCAAATTCTCCGGGCGAATGCCAATCGCAACAGCATTGCCGGCGAGTTGCGGCAGCGGTTTTGCGAAAATGGCTGCGAGGTTCAAGTCCAGGCTGCCGTAGTGAAAAACCGATCCGCCTTCATCCACAGTGCCGCGTAACAGATTCATTTGCGGGCTGCCGACGAATGATGCGACTTGGGTGTTCGCCGGTCGTTGATAAATGTCTGAGGGTGAGCCGATCTGCTGGATGCTTCCTTGGTGCAGAACGATAATTTTTTCGCCCAACGTCAGCGCCTCGGCCTGGTCGTGTGTGACATAGACAATCGTGGTGCCAAGGCGTCGGTGCAA
>JAJONK010000529.1 GCA_021323355.1 Deltaproteobacteria bacterium | reverse complement strand
GGTTTGGATGCCGAACGATTTCTCAAACGGTATTGATTTCAAGACACGTTACCCGGCAAGTGGTCAGGATATAAAAGTCCTGGGCGTGCGCAACGGTGCCGTGGTCGATCTCACGGTGGCAATGCCGCTGTTGGATCGCTGCGTCGAAGTCGAATCTTCCTATTTTCAGCAGAAGGAAGAATGCGTCAGGTACTCACCACGTTTCTCCGTTCACGTCTCAACAAGCTTGTCGATACCAAGGTCAGTTCAATTTGCTGGATCGGCCAGGCGCCGGTCTCGCCGGCATGTATCTTTCCGTGCTCGGGACTTCTGCTGAAGATGCAGATTGCGGCGAAGTGGGCAGAGGCAATCAGGCCAACGACATCTTCGCAGTAAACCGGCTGCGTGGCTCGGAGGTGGCGCCTGGAAAAAGTCCGGTGAGTCATGTGGGTAAGATCTATAACGTGCTGACCCATTGTGGCTGAAAAGATCTATCGTGAAGTTCCCGGACTGGAACAAGTCTTTGTTTAGCTCTGCAACCGCATCGGTGCCCCGGTGAACGCCCGCAAATTGCAGCGGTACAGTTGAGCGTTGAGAGCGGCCGTGACCTCGCCGATGTCTCCGCGCCCATTCGCGCCATCGTCAGCCACGAGCTCGAGGGTCTGCCGCAGCTCTGTGTCGAACTAGCTGAAGGCAGATATCCGATCTGTAGGCCTAGAGGAATCGATGGCAAACGTTGGTGGCATAATTTATGCGGTTACGTTTGCGATAACATACTGTGCCGAGCAAGGAGGGAGATCATGAACCAGCGTTTAGCCATAGTGCTAGAGATCTGTGTGCTTGGTATTTCGATCGCTGTATCCAGCTTAATTTGGGCAGCGGCAGCGCCAACTCCACCAAAGGTACCGAGCGGCTGGAAATTTAGCTTGCCTGACGGCGATGCAACGGCGGGGAAAACAGTTTTTTTGAATATGAAGTGCTACTCCTGCCACGCGATCGAAATCCCGGGCGAAAAACTGACGATGCGCTCTAAAGGCGCAGGCCCCGAGCTCAACGGTTATTCGGTTCTGCCGAAGGAATACTTAGCCGAATCGATTATGAAGGCTCACACCGTGGTGGCGGCTCCAGGCTATACTGTAAAGGAGGGAAGGGCCGCGATGGGTGAGTACAATCACCTCTTGGCAGTTCAGGAACTCGTCGACTTGGTAGCCTTTCTGAAGCAGGGAACGAAATCCGGAGCCAAGTAGCGTCGTCGCGCGCTCGATTCACGACTCGCATTGGCCTACGAAGTTCGTGTTGATCTTGTCGCGCCGAATGCGTCGTCGCTATTCTTGAATATGTTGCAAATAGAAGACTAGTCCGAGCAGCCGTCCCGCTGCTTGAGCGCGTGAGCCGCTGTCGTTACCGCCCGCTTGGGTTCTAAATCGATCACCCCACAAAGGCATGTCGCGCGAGCCGTGGCCGCGAATTTCTTCGCGTCCCTCGATGGCGCGGTAAGTCTGCCAAAACGGAAATGTGCCGCCGTTCTTCTTCGCTAACTGAGTTAGATCGGCGGGTCGAACCGTCAGGTACTTATTCATAATACCTTGACCCTTGCCGTCGGCTCCGTGGCACACGGCGCAGTAATTCTGGTATTCAATTTCCCCGCCGACAATGACTTCTATCTCTTGAGCCGACGTTGGTTTGTCGAGCGTTCCGGACCAAGCGGTCAACACTATAATTAGAGTAACGATCAAGCTGCGAGTCTGTCGCATCGCGCCTCCGGCATGAGTTTTAACCAGAGTTCCGAGCAAATGACGTACCATCCGTCGGGTGCGGATTCGCAGTATTAAAAAGTGCGAGGCGCTTTTTTTTCATTGTTGAGAAGGGATCGCCATACGTTCTCGGAAGATTTAGTTGATCTGAATTCGCCGGATAATTCGGCTCGCCCAGGTGATACTCGCTGGCACCCGGCTGCCGGTTATCGGCACAGATATTGCCCTTTCGTTCAGTACGCATGGAGGGTGCATGAACAGAATCTTAGTGGGCTTTGCCGCCGCTTTAATCACTTTTGGTTTGACCGGGTGCAGCGAACCGCTCACGACTCGAGAAAAAGGTGCTGCTATCGGTACGGTTGGCGGCGCGGCCGTCGGCGGGATTATCGGCAGCACAGTCGGCCATCCCGGGGCAGGAGCAGCGATCGGAGGCGCCGCGGGACTCGGCAGCGGCGCGCTGATCGCTGATCAGATCCAGTCATTGGAAAAGAAGCAAATCGAGCTGGATGAGGAGATCAGAAAAAACAATCTGGAACTGCAGCGGCAGCGGGAAGAGATAGAGAAACTCAAAACAGAAACAAAGCAACGTTAGGAGGCGATCATGGGCTCCCGAGTGTACCGTAGTGCGCGCTTGGCGCTAGGGTTTTTCCTATTCTTGTTGGTCGAGCCAACGCGCTGTGGTGTCCCGCCGATCAACGCCCAGTTCGCACATTTTCTCCCGGCGATTGTTATCACCGAAGGCGAAACTACCCAGGGGTATCCTTATCTGTTCGGTGGCGTCAGCAGCAACGAACGTGAAGTCATGGAAGCGCGGGCCAAGGACTATAATTTAAGGCTAGTTTTTGCCGATAAGAGCGGAGCTTATCTTTCCGGAGTGATGCTGGTTTTGGCAACGTCAAAGGGCGATGAAATTATCTCGGTTGCGACCGAAGGTCCCTGGTTCTACATCCAACTGCCGCCGGGGAGTTATTCCGTGAAGGCAAGCTTCGCAGGTGATACGAAGCAGATCAAAAATCTGCGCGTGGTAAACGACAGATCAATCCGGCAAATTTTTACTTGGGACCTC
>JAJONK010000528.1 GCA_021323355.1 Deltaproteobacteria bacterium | reverse complement strand
TGTAGGTAACCGAGCAAGCGCACGTCGCGTTCTCCACCTTCCGTAATATAATCGAGTTCAACGTCCTGTCCATCGACCGCTTCGCTAAGCGGCATTGTCTTCGGTCCGGGAGTCGAGCTTGCTCCTGGGATCGGGTTGCCATGCGGGCATGTCGTCGGATGGCTGAGTAGCTTCGCCAGCCGCTCCTCGACTTCCTGCGAGATCGCATGCTCTAGACGGTGCGCCTCTTGATGCGCTTTGACCCAGTCCAGACCAAGCAAGTCGGTGAGAAATCGCTCCGTCAGAAAGTGCCGACGTACAATGTTTTCCGCTACCTGCTTGCCGTCTTCCGTGAGGTGAATTTCCTTACGGCGATTGATCTTGATGTAGCCTTCCTTCGCCAGACGACGCAGGGTGGCAAAGATCGTCGACGGAGACACGCCGGTTTCATCGGCGAGTCTGGCGGCGATCACCGGTCGATTCTCCTCTGAAAGTTGGTAGATCGCTTTCAAGTAGTCTTCGAGCGCATGGGTTACGTGACGAGCTTCCATGATGACTGTTATGATTTTTCAGGGATAGGATCACCGGTACGTGCCCCGGTCATCTCGAAGGTACAGCTGAGAATGCCGTGTAGATTTTGCACGCAAGCACATCCTATTTCAGGAGTCATTGAAGTTCAAGGTGACGGGCAACGACGGTCATAGCATCCTATCGCGCTCCACACCTCGGGGGGTCCGTTTCGCGCGCTGTGCTAGACCTGTTCAACAGTTTGGGTTATTAAGTCTGGGTTATTTCAGTGACGGGAAAAGTTGATGGTCATTATCGAAGTTAAAGGCATCAGCAAACGCTACAAAAAAACAGTGGCGGTTAAAAGCTGTGACTTGCAAGTTGCGTCCGGCAACATTTTAGCCCTGCTGGGCCCGTCGGGTTCAGGAAAGACCACCCTGCTTAGGCTGATCGCTGGATTTGAGAAACCGGATCAAGGGCGGATCGTCATCAACGGCCGCACGGTCGTCGATGTGGACAGATCGATTTGGGTTCCGGCCGAGAATCGAGGCGTCGGGATGGTCTTTCAAGATTATGCGCTGTTCCCTCACCTAACGGTCGCACAGAACGTTCGCTTTGGTTTGCGCAACTCGGACCGAGCAGAGCGTCGCCGGCGTGTGGAAGAGCTCCTCAAATTGACTGAATTGACGCACTGCGCCGAACGCTATACTCACCAGTTATCGGGCGGTCAACAGCAGCGTGTTGCGCTCGCGCGCGCACTCGCGCCCCGGCCTGGAGTGGTTCTGCTCGATGAGCCTTTTAACGGACTCGATCCTGATCTACGCCCCCAGATGCGCCGAGAGGTAGCCAGAATTCTTCGGCACTTGGGTACGGCTGCGATCCTGGTCACGCATGATCAGGAAGAAGCATTGGGGATGGCCGATCAAGTTGCGGTCATTCGTAATGGTGAACTTCAGCAGGTCGGCACGCCCGAGGACATCTACTACTCGCCGACGACACCCTTTGTGGCTAATTTCGTTGGCCAGGCCGATTTTATTCCCGGCCGGGTGCTCGGGTCGATGATACATACCGAGCTAGGTATTTTTCCTTGTCCTGCAGAACTCCCTTCGGGTCCCGCCAAGCTCATGATCCGTCATGAAGCGGTCACTCCTAAACCTGCCGGTGTGCTTGCCACGGTCGAAGAACGTGAATTCCTCGGCGGCGAGATACTCTATCGATTACGTCTTCCTTCGGGAGCAACGATTCATTTGGAACAGCGACAGCCGGCGCATTGGCCGCTCGGGCACCAGGTAGCGGTGGAGCTGCATCTGCCCAATGTGGTCGTCTTTCCTGAGTCTGGTTCCAGCCAGAGTCTCATTGATCATCCCCGTAGTGATGGCTAAAAGCTAATCTTAGCAACCCTCGCCTTACTCTTTAATCGTGCGCATGTGGCGACAGGAAATCTCCAAAAGTACGCCCTTGCGAACTCATGGGTGTTGACAAACTTCAATTATTCGCATAGTCGAAAACAAACAATTTGGCAGTACAAATATTCTTTGCAGGAAAACCATGCGTCTTAGAAAGAGGAGTAGAACACGATGCTCAATCCCGTACACACTACGAGAAAAATTTTCACCTCAATTGCCTTGCTTGCCGCATTTGTGCTGGCTCCATGGATCGGAGAGGCGCTAGCTCAGGAGAAGGTGCTCAACCTCTATACCGCGCGCCACTACGCCACCGACGAATCCTTCTATACCGGTTATACAAAAGCCACGGGCATCAAGATCAATCGTATCGAGGGCGGCGAGGACGCGCTTTTCGAGCGCATCAAGAGCGAAGGCGCAAACAGTCCAGCCGACGTTTTTTTAACAGTGGATGTGGCCCGCTTGTGGCGTGCCGAACAGGCAGGAATTTTCGAGTCCCTCAAATCGGAGCCGCTCAACAAACGAATCCCAGCCTATTATCGCGATGCTGACAACAAGTGGTTCGGCTTTTCGGCGCGCGCTCGCGTGATCGCCTATGACCAAAAGAAAATCAAACCTGCTCAAGTTGCGCGCTATGAAGACTTGGCCGACTCGAAATGGAAAGGGGAAATCTGCACTCGTCCAAGCAGCCATCCGTACAATTTGTCTCTGATTTCAAGCATGATACTGCATCTTGGTGAGGAGAAAGCGACTGAATGGGCTCGCGGAGTCGCCAACAATCTTGCGCGGCCGCCTAGGGGCGGCGACACCGACCAATTGCAGGCGGTTGGAGCCGGTGAATGCTCGATCGCTCTCTCGAATCATTATTACTACGTGCGATTGATGCGCTCGGAAAAACCTGCAGACCGTG
>JAJONK010000527.1 GCA_021323355.1 Deltaproteobacteria bacterium | reverse complement strand
GGCGCCATGACCAATCGTCCGCCGATGACCTTGTACGTTCATCCTGACATCACCCGAACCGAACAATTGAAGGGTCAGACACTTGGCATTACAAGGTTTAATTCGACAGCTCACACCGTAACGACGTTGATTCTGCGCAAATTAGGATTGGAACAGACCGCGACCATGCGTCCGCTGGGCGGCCAGCCGGAGATCCAGGCCGCGTTCGAACAAAAGCAGATTGCCGGGATGGTGACCGCGGTCAAGCCAAAAGCGCCGGCGCGCGCTCTGCTGAATGCGGCGGACCTTGATATTCCCTTCGCCATGAACGTCATGGCAGTGACGCGGGAATTTCTACTGAAGAATCCCGATACCGTGGAACGCGCAATGAAGGCTTACATCGAAGCCGTGGCCAAGATGAATAATGACAAAGAGGCAACTCTCAAAGTGCTGGCGAAATATTTCAAGCGCAATGATGCCAGCTTTCTCGATGAAACCTACGGTATTGTCACTCGCTTTACTGAGAAGATACCGCGGGTCGATGCGCGAAATGTCGCTACGGTCCTAGAGTTCGAGCCGGTCAAAGGCGCGGATGCGGAAACGCTGACCCCCAAAGTCATCGACAACAGTGTCGTCGAGAAAATCGCCAAAGAGGGATTTATCGAAAAGGTTTTTGGAAAATCGCTGCGCTGACTCGAGCTCTCTTAGGGAAAAACAACAGATTCAGAATTCCAGACTCATAATTTAGGTTCCGGGCTCTTTCAGCCGGGCTTCTGAAGTCGGAACGCAGAATTCTGATTGTCTCCACGGGCAGCGCGCGAAAGGTACGTCTGCGCAATGAATTTTATCTCAATAGCTGCTCTTGTGATTCTTATTGCAGTCGGTGTGACCGACGATACCGTTGCTCAAGAGAGACTTAAGACCTCCTACGCGTCCATCGGCGCCACCAATGCGATCTGGAACATTGCTAAAGAACGAGGCTTTTATAAAAAGCATGGCCTCGACGTGGACGTGGTTTACATCGGCAGCACTACAGTCACTGCAGCGGCAATTCTCGGGCAGGATGTGCCAATCGCAATGGCCGCTGGTAGCGGTGTCGCCAACGCGGCGGTACAGGGCGCCGATCTATTGAGCGTTGCCTGTTTCATCAACACCATCGATTTCGATCTGGTGGTCCACCCGTCCATAACCTCAGCAAACGCCCTCAAAGGCAAAGCGATCGCGATAAGCCGGATTGGCAGCGTCTCAGATGTTGCCGCGCGCGAGCTGCTGAAAAGCTTGGGTCTGAAGGCAATCGATGACGTGGGTTTGAGGCAAATCGGTGGGGCGCCGGAACGAATTGCCGCGTTTAGCCAAGGCGCAGTGGCGGGATTTATCAATCCGCCCGGGAGCATTCACCTGGTCGGCAAAGCCGTGCCGCACAAAGTTCTGATCAGCATGGCCGATCTGCAGAAACCGCCGGCATTTCCATGGGTCTGTGCGGCAACCACCAAGAGCTTTCTTGCGAAACGGCGCGACACGGTAAAGCGCTTCGTCATGGCCTTGACTGAAGCGACGCACTACTTCAAGAACGACAAAGACGGGACGCAAAAGATCATCGCCAAGTACCATGCTTCGGCCAATAGGGCGTACCTCGAAGATGCCTACCGTACAACCGCCAAAATCCTCGAGCGAACACCCTACGTCACACGCGACGGAATGAAAGCGCAACTGGATCACGCTCGCAGCGCCAATCCCGCCGGCAACGTTACGCTCGATGATGTGATTGATGATACTGTCGTGCGTGAGATAGAGAAAGAAGGCTTTATCGATCGCCTCTATCGGTGACAATTCCGTTTTCAGCAAAATTGACGTGAAGCTTTACTGCCGCACAGAGAGCAGAAATATCAAAAGGCAATGGCACGGAAAATCAGTTCGAAATTAGTTCTGCTCGGATCCTTGGTGTTTATCCTTTCATCCCCGATTTGCGCCGGAGCGCAGGAACTCAAGAAGGTCAAAATCGGCTACCCTGCTTTTAGTCTTACCTTTCTGACTTTCTTTGTTGCCAAGGACGCCGGCATCTTTAAGAAGCATGGACTCGATGTCGAGTTGATCCAACTGGCGGGAGCGGTTCAAACATCCGCCTTAGTGGCAGGTGAAATCGACCATCTCACTGGTATCACCGGGCCGCTGGTCGCCGCCGCGCGCGGCCTGCCTTTTAAAGGAATTTTGGTGACGCATGAACGGCCGCTCTTTTGGCTCATTGCCAACCCGGAGATTCGTCGCGCCGAAGATTTGATCGGCAAAACTGTCGCCGTCGATCGTCTTGCAACACTGCAAGACATCATCGCCAGAGATCTGATCAAAAGAAAAGGTGTAAATCCCGAACGAGTCACCTTCGTTCAAACCGGATCGGTTTCCAACAGCGTTCAATCGCTGAGCCAAAATTCGGTAGCCGCGGCCCTGCTCTCCCTGCCTCACAACGTTGTCATGATGCAGCGAGGATATCGTGAGATAGCTTCCGCCACCGAGTTCAATATGCGCTCGGCTTCCGGCGGCATTGCAACCCGCGAAGCAAAACTGAAACAAGATCCCGTCGGCGTCAAAGCCGTCATCCGCGCTCTCTTCGACTCGATGGATTTTAATCGCAAAGAGAAAACGTGGATGGTTAGTTACGTTCAGAATAAGTGGAAACTATCGCCTAAAGCCGCGGATGAAGCGTATCGTTTTTGGCTGGAGGGTCTCACGCCGGACGGCAAGATTCCTTTAAAGGACTTACAGGATATTTACGACCTTGCTTACTCCACCCAGATGATCCCGACGCCAGTGCCGGTAGCTAAGGTTATGGACTACTCACTCACCGAT
>JAJONK010000526.1 GCA_021323355.1 Deltaproteobacteria bacterium | reverse complement strand
CGACGTCGCGGCTTCGTTGGTGCAACACGATCGGATTCCCACGTACGCCATCAAAGGCGAGGACAACAAGAGCTATTATAGCCATCTCAGAGCCGCGCTGGATCACAAACCGGTCATCACCATGGATGACGGCGCTGATTTAGTGTCTTTGCTACATACCGATTACGCCCATTTGGCTTCCGGTTTAACCGCAAGTATGGAAGAGACGACAACCGGTGTGATTCGCTTGCGCGCTTTGGAAAAAGAGGGCGCGCTAAAGATCCCGGTTATTGCGGTTAACGATGCCGCGACCAAGCATCTCTTCGATAACCGCTATGGCACCGGACAGTCCACCATCGATGGCGTGATTCGAGCTACCGACATGTTAATCGCCGGCAAACGTGTTGTCGTTGCCGGCTATGGTTGGTGCGGCAAAGGCGTGGCGGCAAGGGCGCGGGGAATGGGCGCCAAGGTCATCGTCACGGAAGTCGATCCGGTTCGGGCTCTCGAGGCAGCCATGGATGGTTTCGACGCCATGACCATGAAAGAAGCCGCCCGTATCGGCGATCTATTCATCACACTGACCGGCGACATGCATGTGATCTCCGCGGATCATCTCAAGCTCATGAAAGACGGCGCGGTGATCTGCAATTCCGGTCATTTCGATATCGAGATCGATCTCGGTGCGCTAAAAAAACTCTCCACCAAAGTTGAGAAAAATATCCGTAATTCCGTCGACGCCTATACGCTCCCAGGCGGCAAGAGAATTTTTCTCCTCGGTGAGGGGCGGCTGGTTAACCTGGCGGCCGCCGAGGGGCATCCGGCATCGGTCATGGACATGAGCTTCGCGACGCAGGCGCTTGCTTCCGAATGGGCGGTGAAGAACAGGCACAATCTCAAGCCTCAGGTATACGAAGTCCCCAAAGCGGTCGAAGATTGGGTGGCGAAGCTGAAATTGTCGAGCATGGGAATTAAAATCGATTCACTCACGAAAGAGCAAGAGAAGTACCTCTCGTCCTGGTCTCACGGAACTTAGACTCGTTGCGTAAATTCCTAAGGTCAATCTTCAGTGCTTCGGACAGGCGGGGCTCCCGCCCTGTCTTCCCATATAAACGCGCCATTCTCCTTGACCTGGAGCGAGCGGTCTGACTAATAATTGCTTGAGGGTTACCGGGACACAGGAGGACTTATGACGTCCAGTTCGCAATCTGCAGTTCAACGTTTCGTCACATCGGCACGTGAGCTTTTCGCTCAGGAAAAAGATCCTGCCGAGCGATGGAAAAAGATGACTCCCTTGCTCGAGGCTTTGATCGGCGATCGCTCGATAAAAGAACAGTCAAAGGATTGGCCTGCTTGCCGGCAAGGCGATCAGCGCGCGCAAAATCTGCTTTTTTACGAAGATCCGGAGTATAAGTTCGTCATCAACGGCTTGATAAAGAGCCCAAAGACGCGAACGCAGATCCATGATCATGCGCACAACTGGACCCTCTATGGGGTGCTTGACGGTCATGAGTCAATTGAACGGTATGAGCGGGTTGATGATGGCGCAAAATCCGATTACGCCGATATCCGTCAGACGGAGAAAGTAAACGTAGGTCCGGGAAAAGTAGACCTCGTCGGGCCTTTTCAGATTCATGCCGAAGAGAGCGGCGAAGAGCGCACGGTTGCGATTATCGTCCGGGCCCAAAAAGCCGGCGGTTTCTTACAGGGGCGCTATGATCCGGCGACAAAAAGATATTGGCAAGGCTACGGGCCGGAGCAGATTCCGTACGAGCTCAAGTAATTTGCTGGCCAGATCGGTGTTGCGGTAAGCTTGAGTGAAGTCTCGCGATCGGCTTTGAACCCTCCGGACCAGTGAGCATACTCGTTCAATTTCCAAAGTTCGTCAGCAGCGGAGATTTGCGTGGCAGACCCAATGAAGGCTGGTAAAAAGCCTCGTATCGCAGTTTTTTCAGGACCGACGGCGACCATTCAAAACAGCGAGCCACTGGTGACGAGCAACAAGGCGCGCGCGAAATATGGTTTATCGCCGCGGAACCAGCCCGATGGTACTCCCCTTCGTTTCGATGTTCTAAGGCCGCAACGGCTGGCTGCGCCAGTGACTGTTTATGTCGAACAATTCAGCGCTCACCCACTGGAGCGTGACTCGGCGGAACTCTACGGACCTCCGGACGGCTATCTCGACGCCGCCGGCGCTTTTCATCAAAAGCGCACGAGTCCCGAGGACAAACCGGTTTATGAAGTCACGCTCAAGCCGGAGGATGGCCTTTATCCTTTGCCCTATATGGCGCGACAAGCCAACGGTCAGCCCTGGGAAATGGACGGAACAGATAAAGATGTGCCGGCAGAACTCTGCCGGGTGCCGTTTTTCCCCGACGGCTCCAGGCTGTTTGAAGAAATAGATCGTCTGGGTATCTCCGAGGATGGCGTCGGTTGTTTGCTTAGCGGCAAGGCCGAGTTCGACTTCTACCGCGCGCTCCCTTCCGGCGGGTATGCGAAAGGACGAAGCGCCGGCGAGCGCACCGATATGGGAAGCGGCGAGATTGCGCCGGAAATCCGCGGCACGGATTTTTTTCCCTATCGACCGCCGTACTTGCGACGGTGCCTCTTGTCGGAAATTCTTCGCAACGGCCGCATGGCGCCATCGGCAATGACGGAGATCGCAACATCGTTGATTCGGTGGATTATATCAGTTCGAGAATTTGGGCTGATGAGTCGGGAAACGATTGCGTCGGCGCCGTGGCTATCCTGGACGAACAGATTTTCACCTCGCGCGACGTGCAAAAAGCCGACGCGCGTCCGGGTGGGTACGTTGCTACGGGCGGTCATGGCGGCATTATCGGCAGGATCGGCCATCCCGGCGCGCCGCAGTTCTCGTTCAAAACAGTCAAGCGGCATACGCACAACTCGTTGGTGAATACGCGGTACTTGCCGGATCAGGTTCAGGGTTCCAGAATGCAAGGATCACATATCGGCACCATTGCGGTGCCAATCAAGGATGGGACAGGAAATTTGTTGGCGACAGCAATTCCAAAGGTCACTCTACTCAAGCATGCGCGCTACCTTCCCGAAGACACTGCCGGCAGCGCCGAGCAAGAAGTCGATATTCTCGCGCGGATCGACAGGAACCTGCGTACTGCGCCGCTGGCTGGTTTTGTCGCCGAAGGCTCAGCGCCTTTTGGTGCGATGAGCAATTCCGTTGATGCGGCCCTCAAACGAGCCACTTTTAGCGGCATGC
>JAJONK010000525.1 GCA_021323355.1 Deltaproteobacteria bacterium | reverse complement strand
GGATCGGGAGTGGCGCGTTTGCGCGCGTGCACGCACATGACCGTGTTGGCCATGCCCGCTTCGATTGCCATGACGGCGTTCTGGACCATCGCAATCGGGGTCGCGCCACCAAGAGCCAAGTCGGTGGCGTCAGTCGGGCTCATGCGAGCCATATTCGCCATGCGCACGGCGTAACTACGGTGCGCATCGTTGAGCGGCTGGTTGGTAATGAAGCCGCGACCTCAGAGGCTTTGATCTCGGCATCGTCGAGGCAAGCCTTGATGCATTCGAGATGAAGCGAATGCGTGCTCGCCTCCGGTCGCTTACCGACTTTAATTTAGCCGACGCCGTCGCTGCCGCGTATGCGGCAAACTTTTTAGCTACCCGCCTCAGGGTTCCTGCCCCCTTTGTCTTTCTCGGGACTACGACTGGGTTCAGCTCAGCGGCAACGGCAAAGTGTATTCGTTCGTCACCTATTGCCGCGCCTGGCACCCGTCCTATGAAGACAAGGTGCCTTACAATGTTTCATTGGTGGATCTTGACGAAGGGCCGCGCTTGATCAGCAACGTCATCGACTGCCCGCCCGATCAAGTGAAGATCGGCATGCCGGTGGAAGTGGTCTACGAGGACAACGAAGGCTACACCTTACCAAATTTCGCCCAATGAAGTGATTCTATTGTGCCGAATCGTTCTTCATATCTATGCACCTCAATTGATCGACAAACCGTAGAACCGCGCCGGGTTGTCATAGAGAATTTTATCGATCACATCGGCATCGATTTCACCCTTGGCTTTAAGTCGAGTCAAAGCCAGTAACTCGCTGGCATTGTCGGCGTGGCCGTAATCAGAGCCGATCATCAGGCTGTTTTCACCGGAATACTTCAATACGTAAGGCAGGTCATCATCGGTCTGGCAGGCAACAAACAGTTGACTGCTGTTGCGCAGCACATCGGGATTGGCTTCTTTGCCGAGAAACTTCGGCAAACGCAGGTTTATGTCATGTACCACGTACGGAATCCATTGTGCGGAAACTTCGATGGCGCCGATGCGGAGACGGGGAAAACGTTCCGGGATGCCTCGCATGATCATAGCGTGAAAAGCGCCAATCACGCCAAGCTTGGCTTCGCGAAAAGGATCACCGCCAAAAGCTTCAGAAACCGCGAAGTTTCCCACCCCTGAGTGAATGCCGATGGGCATGTTGAGCCGGCTTGCTGCCTCGTACAAGGGGAAGAAGTAGGGGTCGTGCAACCTATGAGTTGTTTCCAGTCCGCGCATGAAAACAGCGCACGCGCCGTTGCCGGAGGCCCAGCGAAGCTCGTCCAGCGCTTTGTCCATCGTCATCAAAGGTAAATGCACAGCCCAACGCAATCGATCCTTGGCTTTATACCAGATGTCCGCGAGCCAACGATTATACGAGCGACTCAGTGCTACCTCGATTTCCGGTTGGTCCGTCCATGGACGGAGAAATAGAGTGGGGTAGAGCACCTGAATCCCAGTGCCGATCTCATCCATGTGTTTCAGTCGCGCCTCAATGTCGGCCATCTCTCGAGACTCCTGAGAAGTATCCTTGCCGATATTATCGCGCCCTCCGATCAGGCGACCACCGATAATCCAGAAGTTTTTTCTCTTGTCCTGAGGCATGTTGACGGTAATGGGCACCGGCCTATAACGTTTGTCGCTACCTTCCAAATAGTCCCAGGTTCGTTCGCTCTCTACTACATGGGCGTCAGCATCGATGGTCAGCACTTTTGATTCTCCTACGTGATACTTGAGAGTTTCATTTAGTTGCGGCCGATCTCGCGCAGCAGTTTCTCCCACTGCGTGCTCGCCTTATCGTATTGCTCGGAATTCATTCCCTCTTCAGGATACCACCGTTTGAAACCGTAATCTTTAGCCGGGCTGCCTTGTTGACCCTTCTCGAAGATGGCCTGCACCTCGGGGCCCAACATGAAATCTATCAGGAGGACGGCTGCGTGCGGATGGGGCGCGCTGATCGGAAGACTGACGGCACCGGCGTTAGTCGGAACCAGATCCAGCGGAATCCAGGTAACCGGAGCGCCGCTGGCGGCAATCTCCGATGCGTGGCTGCGGAAAACCGTCGGCGAGGCACCCAATTCACCCGAGGCGACCAGGTCGGCTACGGCGCGGCCCGAAACCGCGTGCAATGAAATTTCCTGTGACTTTAGCTTCCTTACAAACTCTTCGCCTTTTGCCGTGACCATTGCACCGATAGCTCTCGGTCCGGTCTCGGAGATTGCGAAACCTAATTTGCCCTTGAACTCGGGCCTTAAGAGATCTTCGTAGTTCTTTACATTCACCGCCGGGATGGAGGTCTTGTTGATCGCCAATCCTGAATACGACTCACGGTCCACCGCCCAAAAGTACAGCCCCTTATCGGCTTTTCGTTTTGCTATATCTGGATACTTGGTAAGGTGAGGCGAAGTAAAAGGAGTCATCATCTTGCCTTCATGTAGAAGCTTCTGAAGCGGCAGCGTGGTTTCGAGCGCATCCATATAGAAGCGCTTTGCCTGGTTCTCGGTCATGATCCTCTTTCCCAGATCGCTGCTCTGGGATCTATAAACTTCCACCTTGATGCCGGGATACTTCGCTTCGAAGGCTTTCATGGGTTCTTTGAACGATGCCCCAGCCAATGACGTGTACCAGACGACTTTGCCTTCAGATCTGGCTCCGGCCAATAAAAGCTGTTCACGGTCAGCGCCCGTGTAGGCTGCTAGTTCCGCAAGCATAGTCGGTTTTTTCGTCTGGCTCCCGGCAGGGGAGCCGATACTGAGAAAAACCGCAACTGCGGCAATCGATAATGCCCCTTCTATTCTGGTGCGCATGA
>JAJONK010000524.1 GCA_021323355.1 Deltaproteobacteria bacterium | reverse complement strand
CCGCCGCAAACAATAATCCTCTTGTCGCGATTGGCCAGCTTGTATGCGACCTCAGAGGCTAGGTTGCGAAACATGGCAGCGTTGAACTCCTCGTCGGGATCGACGATATCGATCAAATGATGGGCAATCTTTTCTCTTTGCTCGCTGGATGGCTTTGCCGTGCCGATGTCCATGTGGCGGTAGACCTGCTGCGAATCAGCGCTGATAATCTCTGCGCTAAATTGCGATGCCAGATCCAACACTGTGTCGCTTTTGCCGACGGCTGTGGGACCAAGAACAATGACGAGTTTGGGTTTCACTGCAGCCAAGTGACCGAATTGCGGCAACGGCAGACGCAAGAATCGCGCGGCCAGCTATAACACCCGTTTAAACATCCGCTCCAGCTCTTCACGGCTGAACTCGAGCAGGACCGGCCGGCCGTGCGGGCATTGGGTCGCGAAGTCGGTGTCGTCGAGATCCCGCAACAGGGCGCGCATCTCGTGAATTTCCAATTGGCGATTGGCCCGAATAACACTATGGCAGGCGATGGTTGCCAAGCGCTCTTCCAGGTGCTGGCCCAGCTTCTCGGATTTGTCTATCTCTGCCAATTCCGCCACCATCTGGAGCACCACCGGCCTGTAGTCCCCTTCCGGCAATAGAGCGGGTACGGCGATGATCGCATACGAGTTGGGCCCAAAGGGCTCGAGCGTAAAGCCATAGCGCTCCAAGACATCGAGCTGTTTTTCTAGCAGCATCATTTCACCGGCCGATAACTCGAGCGTCTGATGAAGCAACAGTGTTTGTCGTTCCACTGCATTGGCGCGCATCTGCTTTCGTAGCCGTTCGAAGGCAACCCGTTCGTGCGCGGCGTGCTGGTCGATCAGAGCCAAACCCTGATCAGATGAACAAACCAAATAACAGCCGAGAATTTGGCCGAGGACATTGAGCGAGGAAAAAAATCCTAGGCGCAATTGACCTGGCTGGTTCGGAAGAACAAAAATTTCCCGCCTCGATTCTGAAACAAACGATTCCGCGAAAGTAGAAACGGAGCTCGCGTACGGCAACACGGCTTCCATATCCGCAGAAGAATATTGCGGCCACGGCGCAAAGCTGCGCCCGGATGGCTGTTGAGCCTCCGCTCTGAGAGCCTCCCGTATCGCGCGGGCAACGGCTTCATGCACGTCGGACTGACGGCGAAATCTCACTTCGTACTTGGCCGGGTGCACGTTGACGTCGACTTCGTCAAAGGGGATATCCAACAGCAGCACCACCGCGGGGTATTGGCCCTTCATCAACAGAGTTTCGTAGCCGTGCAGAACCGCGTGTGTGAGGATCTTATCGCGAACATAACGATGATTCACAAACGTCATCAGATGACGCGAGTTCGGAAACGCCGTTGGAGCCGAGCTCAGGAAACCGCTGACAGAGAGGACGCCCTGCCTGTACTCGAATGGGCGTAAGGAGTCGGCGACTTCCCTTCCGAACACTTGGTACAAGCGTTCGCGCAACTCACGCACTGCGACAAAATCGATTAGAGTCTTTCCGTTATGTTCGAGACGGAAATGAATCTCAGGATAGGCGAGCGCCAGCCGGTTAACGATATCGCAAATGTGGCTAAACTCTGTAGGAGGAGATTTCAAAAACTTTCGCCGGGCGGGAACATTGTAAAACAGGTCTTTCAGCTCGATCATAGTACCCGTTGCGGCGGCAGCCATCTGGGCCGAGATTTTGCTTTCGCCGTCAACACGCAATCGGTAGGCCGAATCATAACCCGCCGGTCTGGAGGTTATCTCAAACCGAGATACCGAAGCGATACTCGGCAACGCCTCGCCACGAAAACCCAATGTCGAAATCCGAAAAAGATCCTCGTCGCTGCGCAGTTTGCTGGTTGCATGGCGCTCAAGCGCAAGCGGCAGATCTTCGGGCGAGATGCCCTCGCCATCATCCGTTACCCGGATCAAGGAGGTTCCGCTCTTCTCAATCGAGACTGTAATCTCGGTGGCTCGTGCGTCGATGGAATTTTCCAGCAGCTCTTTAACGACCGACGCCGGCCGCTCGACCACTTCTCCTGCCGCAATACGGCTCGCCATTTCTTTCGAAAGAACTTGAATCTTCACTCAATACCTTGTCCGGCCCTGGGCCTCATCTACGGCAATAGGACACCGTCAACTCGGTTGTAAAGTTTGGAAAGAGCAATGAATGTCTGAGACCCCAGCTTTGATGGTTATGGATTTTAGTGAGCCTGCGCGATTGTGTCATGCGACCAGTCGCGCTCAAACAATTCGACTAAGTAGACCACGACAGAGCTAACGCGACCGCTGTCTAGAAAGAGCGCGTGTGCCTCAGCGATTTTCTTTTCGAATAATCTCGTCCAGCTTCTTCCGGTCCGCGTCCAAAATATTTTCCTTTGCGCGCGTGCCCAGATAATCAGGGGCGCAAGCACGAAAAGGAGAATAGTTTTAACCGCGCTTCTCTTCCTTATTTTCCTTGTTTTCCGTTTTGCCACGGTAGAACCGATCACCTATCAATCCACTGACTCTGCAGGGTACTCAAATATTTCGAAAACATCGAGGAGCGGGAGCGTACTGTTCAGTACATCGAACCGAGGCGATTGCGCCCACGAGGCCAATGATTCTTCTGAGCGGGCTTTTTAGTAATTCGGCTTATGATCGAAATAGTGAGTGGCGTTGATGATACGAATCGTGCGAGTCTTCGAGCGCATCACCACCGATTGCGTCGTCGCGCCGCCGGGGAAGAAATGGACGCCATCGAGATAATCGCCATCGGTGACCCCCGTGGCCGCGAACATCACGTCACCCGCGGCCAATTCCTCGATCGAAAACTTCTTCTTGATGTCGCTAACGCCCATTTTTTTTGCGCGCTCAATTTCTTCATTGTTGCGCGGCGCCAGGCGACCTTGGAATTCCCCGCCGACACAGCGCAACGCCGCCGCGGCGAGCACGCCTTCTGGCGCGCCGCCAATGCCAAGCAAGAGATCGATGCCGGTCTCCGGCTTGGTCGTCGCAATCGCTGCAGAGACATCGCCATCACCGATGAGGCGAATCCGCGCTCCCGCCTGGCGCACTTCTTTGATGATCGCTTCATGTCTAGGGCGGGATAAAATGATAACCGTGAGGTCCTCGATGTTGCAGCGTTTGGCTTCGGCCAGAGCCTGAAGATTCTGAGTCGGCGTTTTGTTCAAGTCGACGACACCTTTACCGACTGGTCCGACGGCAATCTTCTCCATGTAGGTGTCCGGGCAGTGCAGCAGGTTGCCGCCGTCGGCCATGGCGATAACTGCCAAAGCATTGGGGGCGCCGGTGGCGCAAATCGTTGTGCCTTCCAGCGGGTCCAGGGCGATGTCGACTTTCGGACCGCCGGAACCGACCTTCTCGCCGATGTAGAGCATCGGTGCTTCGTCGCGTTCACCTTCGCCGATGACCACCGTGCCATCGATAGGCAGCGCATCAAACGCCCTGCGCATCGCGTCCACCGCCGCCTGATCTGCAGCCTTTTCATCTCCACGTCCGGTTAAACGAGCACAACTCAAGGCGGCCGCTTCGGTAACTCGGATCGCTTCCAAAGCTAAATTTCGGTCCACGTTTGCCTCCCCTCGATTAACGCCTCCATAAGCTTGAAGGCTTGCTTGGCGACCACGCCTGTTTTCGCCGCGTCCCTCTCATTGTATCCAACAGTGCCGTTATTGCGAGGCTCTTGCGGAGAATAAAGCACGAAGGGCACTGGATCAGAAACGTGGGTCTTGAGCGCGATCGCAGTTGGATGGTCGGGCATCAATAGAACACGCCAATCTTTTCTGTGGGCCATGCCTTTGAGCACGGTGCCGACAACCTTTTCATCGAAATCCTCGAGCGCCTGGATTTTTTTCTCGACATCACCCATATGGCCGGCCTCGTCGGTGGCTTCGACGTGGATAAAAACGAAATCGTTGTTCTCGAGCGATTTGACGCCGTACTCACCTTTGCCGCGATAATTAGTATCCAAAAACCCGGTGATGCCCGGCACATCTATCCGTTGGAGGCCAGCGTAGACGCCAAGACCGTGAATAATATCTACCGCGGAGATAACGCCGCCTTTGATGCCGAAGCGCTTCGTCAAGGGGGGCAGCGCCGGCGCCCGGCCCTGTCCCCACAACCAAATGCTGGTGGCGCTTCGTTGACCTTGAGTCTGTCGCGTTTGATTGACAGCTTCCATGAGCTTGAGCAATCGATCAGCGCCATCGCCGTTGGGCATGAAGCCGGAAATTTTTTGATCGGTGATATCGTGCGGCGGGGTTGTTTGCATCTTTTCTTTGCCGTCGCGCCAAACCATCAGGTGCCTGTAGCTGACGCCGGGAAAGAACTCGATGCCATCTCCGCCGAGCGCGCCTGCCAGATCAGCTATAATCGTGCGAGCTTCTTCAGTGGTGATATGACCGGCGGTAAAGTCCTCCATCACGATATCACTGCCGCAGCCCCCCAAGGTAACCAGATTACAGCGGAACGCGATATCCTTGGGTCCAAGCGTAACTCCCATGCTGGCAGCTTCCAAAGGCGACCGGCCGGTGTGATACAGCGCAGGATCGTAGCCCATGATACTCATATTGCCGACGTCGCTGCCGGGCGGAAAGCCTTTCGGAATCACGTGAGCCAAGCCAAACACTCCGCGCGCCGCAAGCCAATCCATGTTTGGTGTCCTGGCAGCTTCGAGAGGAGTCTTGCCGCCAAGAACGTCGAGCGGATAGTCCGCCATGCCATCGCCTTGAAGAATGATGAATTTCATTGCGAGCCCGGAGAGGCGAAGGCGCCCAACCGTACAACCTCAACGACTTCTTTGATGCTTGGGCGAACAATGACAATTCTATGCCTAGCGTTCGCTCCACCACTGACGACTAACACTGACCCTCAAGGCACAGGCCCATCGCCTTTGTCTCGGAGGACTCACGCTGAGGCTATCGTTAGAGTGTGATGATCCGGGCTAGGTTCACCCCGGCACAACCTCGGCCCGTCTCATCTTACGCCCCAGATCGGAAACCAAACAGGATCAACTACGATATAATCTCGAGCGCGCACCGAATCCAGAGCGGCACGGACTTGACGCAAAGTCGCTCGCTCGAGAGTTATCACGAAGGGCAAAAGCTCCTTGAAGTTTTCTTTTAGATTATAACTGCGGGCCAACGCTTGCCGCTCGTCGTCGCTGTGTCTGAGCTGCCAGATCTCGGCGATATTTACTCCGAGAGCGCCAAACGTCTGACCGATATCGCCAACGATGCCAGGTCGATCCTTGACGATAAAACGAACATAGAAAGAGCCATCGATATCGTCTTGCGGCTGCAGCGCAAGTCTTCCCGGTTGCACCAGGCTCGGCAAGCCGGTAAACCACGCCGGTTGGGCTCGCGCCAATTCACAGACGTCGCCAAGTACGGCGACAGCCGTCGGACCACCGCCCGCGCCGGGACCGACCAGCACATAGTCGCAATCGCGATCCCGACGTATGCCGCCGCTTTTTGTGCCATTAAAGCAGATTGCGTTAGTTGCGCCATCGATGTCGGCGAGGAGATTGCCGCGCGGCATCAAAACCGGAGAGACAAACACCTGAACCGACGAGCCGATTCGCTTTGCCACTGCCAGATGTTTGATCGTGCTCGACCCGGTTCGTCCGGCGTAGCGAAAATCGACCGCATGAATATCTTCTATACCCTTGCGCCACGTAGTACCCGGCTGCAGTTCAAGCCCGAAGACCACCGCGCTCAATAACATTAACTTGGCTTCGGCATCGCTGCCGCTTACGTCCGCCGTCGGATTGGTTTCAGCATAGCCTTTCTGCTGCGCTTCCTTGAGCGCTTCGGCATAGGATTTGGTGGTCTTCTCCATTTGCGACAGGATGTAATTGCAGGTGCCGTTGACAATGCCAAAGACCGCTTCGGGTTCTTCGATCGCGAAGCTTTCAGTGAGCGATCGAATGACCGGAATGCCCCCGCCAACGCAAGCCTCGAAACGCAAGTGCCCTCCGCTCCGCTGCGCTGCTGCCCAGATTTCCGCGCCATAGCGCGCCAGTACCGCTTTATCGGAGGTCACCACCGATTTTCCCTTTTCGAAAGCGCGCAGGATATAGTCACGGAAAATCGCGAGATCGCCGGGCTCCTGAAATCCCAGCGCTTCTATGACGATTTCCACTGTAGGATCGTCAATCACCTCGATTGCTTGCGAGGTGAAGAGCTCGGGACGATGCTTGAACCACTTTTTGCTGTTGGGATTGCGAGTGTAGATCTTGCGGACTTCGAGTTCCAAATCATCGCCGACTCTGCCCTGGGATCCGCCGAGAAGAGCGTCCTGAATGGCTTCGCCGACGACGCCGGCACCCAACAAACCGACGCCTATTTTACGCCGTGCGGTCATCGAAGTATGAAAGCTATTTGGAGTTCCGCCTGAGCCGTTTTAAGCGCGCGCTAATCCAGCAATCTGCCGAGAGCGCGCTTGATGTTACGAACCGCCTGCTTAGTTCGATGCTCGTTCTCGATCAAGGCGAACCGGACGTGATCGTCGCCATACTGTCCGAATCCGATGCCGGGGGATACCGCCACTTTGGCTTCTTGCAGGATAAATTTGGCAAATTCGATGGAACCCATTTTTTTCGCGGCTTGGGGAATTTCGGCCCACACGAACATCGTACCCTTCGGTTTTTTGATCGGCCAACCTGCTCGGACGAGACCATCGATCAAGCAGTCGCGCCGTTTTTGATACATTGAGCGAATTTCCTCGACACAATCCTGCGGTCCGTTTAACGCCTGTATGGCCGCGATTTGCACCGGCTGGAAGATCCCGTAGTCGAGATAGCTTTTGATCCGCGCCAGCGCATGAATGATATCTTTGTTGCCGACGGCGAAACCGACGCGCCAACCCGGCATGTTGTAGCTTTTGGAAAGCGAGAAGAACTCTACCCCAACCTCCTTGGCTCCGGGTACCTGCAGAAAACTCGGCGCTCGATAGCCGTCAAATGTGAGATCGGCGTACGCCAAATCGTGTACAACGATTAGGTCGTACTCTTTGGCAAATTGGACGATGCGCTCAAAAAAGTCCAATTCGACAACTTCAGTGGTCGGATTATGCGGAAAACTGATGATCAACATTTTCGGCTTGGGCCAGGTCTGTTTGATGGCTTCTTCAAGATGGCCGAAAAAGTCCTCACTGGTAATCAGCGGAATGCAACGAAGATCCCCTCCGGCCAGAACCACCGCATACTGGTGAATCGGATAAGTCGGGCTGGGGCACAACACCACGTCGCCGGGATCGATGGTGGCCCAAGCTAAATGAGACAATCCTTCTTTGGCGCCGATGGTGACGATGGCTTCGGCATCTGGATCAATATCGACCTGGTAGCGCCGCTGATACCAATCTGAGATTGCCACGCGCAGTTTGTAGATGCCGCGCGACACCGAGTAACGATGGTTCTGCGGTTTGCTTGCCGCCTCGATAAGCTTTGCCACCACATGGGGCGGCGTCGGCAGATCGGGGTTACCCATACCGAAGTCAACAATGTCTTCGCCGCGGTGACGTGCCTGCATCTTCATGCCATCGATGATGCTAAACACATACGGCGGCAGCCGCTTG
>JAJONK010000523.1 GCA_021323355.1 Deltaproteobacteria bacterium | reverse complement strand
ATATTGACTGCTGAGCACGGCCGGCGGGTTGCTGTCATCGTTAATGAATTCGGCGAAGTTGGCATCGACCATCATTTACTGATTTCGTCCGAACAAGAAATCGTTGAAATGAGCAACGGCTGTATCTGCTGCACAGTTCGCGGCGACCTGCTGCGCAGCCTGTTTCAGCTTCTCGAGCACAGGTCCAAGTTCGACACGCTGATGATCGAAACCACCGGACTTGCCGATCCGGCGCCGGTCGTACAAACCTTCTTCGTCGATGAACGAATCAAAAGCCAATTTCAACTCAATGGAGTCGTAACGGTGGTCGATTCCAAGCATATCGCGCAACAGATCGACCACTCCACCGAAGCCCGCGAACAAATTGCCTTTGCCGATCTGGTCCTACTTAATAAACTGGATCTAATCAGCCCGGAAGATCTGCAGGAGCTCGAATACAAAATCAAAAATTTGAACCGGGCGGCGCACATTTACCAGACCAGGAACTCGGACGTTGAAATCGCCAAAGTCTTAGATCTTCGCAGTCTCGACATCGAAGCTAAGGCGCAAGATCACGACGACAACCACAAGCACACCGATGACATCTCCACTGTTTCAATCGTCACGCCGGGGGATCTCGACGGCGTCAAGCTTAGCCAGTGGTTCCGCCAACTGCTAGCCGAGTACGGCCAGAGTATCATGCGTATGAAAGGAATTCTCAACCTGCGCAACGACCCGGACCAGTTTGTCTTTCAGGGCGTTCATCTTCTGTTCGAAGGTCGTCCTGGACGGGCTTGGGCGGAAGGCGAGGAGCGGACCAATCGCTTGGTGTTCATCGGGCGGAGTCTGGATGGGGAAAAGATTACCACCGGCTTTCAAGCTTGCCTGACTACCGAGGACGGTAACGGTCCAGCCGAAGTCGATCCGTTCGGCCAAAAGATCGATGTCTCGAGCTTTGTTTTCGATCAGATCAGTTACTGGGTCCAGACGATTCTAGAATTCCCACCCGATGCGCCCATCGTCATCAAAGAAGTTCCCTGCGTCAAAGAAGGTTGCCCTCCGGTGGAGACTGCCATTATGGTCTTCCTCAAAAACGAGCCGCCGCGAGTCTTTAAAATTCTAGCGCGGGTGCACCAAGTAACCTTCGATCACGTTTATAATCTCATCGAAAATCCGCTGCCATGTTGCTGATCGCCGGCTGGGACGGTTCACTTACAGTGCCGTAGCTTTAGTCGTTAGCCCTTCCGCGGTGTCAGCACTAGTAACGCCTTTTGTAAATCCAGTGACATGTGGAAGTGGCTCAAGAAGTCAAATCCCAATAGTCCCTCATAGCTGGCATCAGGAGAGAAATCATGGATCATCACTAACAAGTTCTGCCTCTCTACTTCGCCCAGTTTGACTGACTCAACGCGCGCTGCCGACACAGTCACGACGCCCCCGATTCCATATCCCGTGCCGGAGCCGATCGATTGAAGCCGAAGAATCTTGGCGATCCGCGAAGAAATCATGGTGCGAGAAGCACCGGTGTCCAATAGCAGGTTGGCGGCAGTGCTATTATTGAAATTTACGGAAACAATCACTTTCGAACCGCTCACCTTGACAGGAATAGCGTGCGCGCCTTTCGGCGACGGGTTCGAAGTCGATTCAGCCGGGCTTGTCGGGCGAATAACCGGGTTTTCGTTGGGCAAGGAACGGAAATGACCGTCGATTTTCTTTGCCGCATTGTTCTCGCCTGCTTTGATCCAACCGATGTTGCCTTTGCTGGTCTTCACCATAAACCATTTCAACCCGCCGGCCGCCGTCATTTCCGCCATCGGCGACAAGGACTGTCCATCTGTAAGCGACTCGATCACAAGGGATGACTCGTCGGGCGTTATAAAGACGTCAACTGCTGTTTGTTCCGGGGACTTTTGCAAGCTCGAGGCAGCCCATGCCTCGGGCCGCCCACTGATAGAAAGCGTCAATAGAAACATGAAGATTAAACCGAGCGGGAGGGTCATTGGCTAGGGATCCTTGTTACGAGCATCGCATCGTAGTCATAGTCGGACAGCTAACTTGGTCGATACTGATCTAGCAACATTATAGCTTATGAATCTCTGGCTCGTCAGTTTTTTGTTTATCCGTACATCATCAAACCCTCGCGAACACCACCGGCATGCTTAAAGCCCGCTGCTAGAAGAGTTCCGGCACGAGTATCCGGCCGCGCATGCCACAACCCTGAAACGTTTTCCGCCGGGCACTGGGCACTTCGACATTAACGCTCAACGTCGGATGTTCGCCAGAGATTTAAAAATATGTTCACGGGCGGCTATAATTTACGGGCAGGCCTGACGGATATTCCAAAATGAGAAAGCTTTTAGTCTTACAGCATGTCGCGCATGAGATCCTCGGCACATTAAACCCACTGCTGAAGCGCGCTGGATTTCGTATTCGTTACGTCAACTTCGGCCGCCACCCGGAGGCGCAACCGAGCTTGGACGGATACCACGGACTAGTCGTCCTTGGCGGCCCCATGAGTGTTTACGAGGATCATCGGTTTCCCCACTTAATAACCGAGATGAAATTGATTGAAGATGCCATGCAACGAAATCTCCCGGTGCTGGGCATCTGCCTTGGCGCGCAACTGATCGCCAAAACACTGGGGGCCGATGTCTACGCAAGCAAACAGAAGGAAATCGGCTGGTACGATCTACACACCGCGCCAGAAGCGGCCCAGGGATCTATTCTAAACTTGCTCGGTCAAACCGAAAAGGTTTTCCAATGGCATGGAGATACTTTTGACGTCCCGGCTGGCGCGGTTCATCTGGCCGCATCTACTCTTTGCGTCAACCAGGCGTTTCGCTATGGC
>JAJONK010000522.1 GCA_021323355.1 Deltaproteobacteria bacterium | reverse complement strand
GCGGCTTCGAGCCGACGAGAAATGGCGCAGCCTCCCGGTGATACTTCTCACGGCGAAGGCGGCGCAGGAAGATAAGATCACCGGTCTGGATGCCGGCGCTGACGATTACGTCATCAAGCCGTTCGATGCATTCGAGCTGTTGGCCAGAGTCCGTTCAATGCTGCGCATAAAAGAGCTGCACGATTCTTTGGAGGACCTGAACAAGACACTGGCTCACAAAGTCGAACAACAGGTTGGCGAGATTGAGCGCATGAAGCGCCTAAAGCGATACCTTTCCCCGCAAATCGCCGACACTTTGATCGAGAGCAATGATGAGAGCTTGTTCAAAACCCACCGGCGCGAAATTACGGTGGTGTTCCTTGATCTGCGCGGCTTTACCGCGTTCTCCGATAGCGCCGAACCCGAAGAAGTCATGGAATTGCTGCGAACTTATCACGCCGCAATGGGCAAGCTGGTATTTAAATACGAAGGCACCCTAGAGCGCTTCGCCGGCGATGGCATCATGATCTTCTTCAATGACCCGATACCGTGTGAGGATCATACCGAGCGGGCGATTCGTATGGCCCTCGAGATGCGTAGCCGAAGCACAGAGCTTCGGAGTGGTTGGATGAAGAAAGGTTACGATCTAGATTTGGGCATCGGCCTGGCCGCCAGCTATGCAACCTTGGGAAACATCGGCTTCGAGGGCCGCATGGATTACGGCGCAGTCGGTAACGTCACCAATCTTGCGGCGCGCCTTTGCGACGAGGCCAAGGGCGGGCAGATTCTGACCAATCAGAGAACCTTGAGCAAAGTCGAAGACCTGGTTGAATTCCAAACTTGCGAGGAGTTGCATCTCAAGGGCTTTAGCCGGGCCGTCGCTGCTTTCAATATAGTTAAACTCAAATTGTGAACGACAAAAACCAATTCAGTCCAGCGTGGAGACTCACTTTAAAAATCTCCGTCCGTCTGCTTTCCCTAGCGAGAACTTGACGTTCTTCCCAGCCCGACCCTACAATCCAGCCGTCCGATATCAGCAATGGCACATAGAATTTTACTCGTCGATGACGAGCCCTTTAACTTAGACCTGCTGGAGCAAGAGTTAGCGGATCAGGGCCATTCGATTGCAACCTGCGCCAGCGGCGAGGAGGCTCTGGAGAAGTTGCCCGGATTTCAACCCGATCTGATTCTGCTCGACTACATGATGCCCGGCATGAATGGTCTGGAAGTGTTAAAAGAAATCCGGCGAAAAGGCCTCGACACTCCGGTGGTCATCATCACCGCCCATGGTACCATCGAGCGGGCGGTAGAGACGATGAAGGAGGGCGCCGAAGATTTTCTTACCAAGCCGTTCGATCCTGATCACCTCGCCATCGTAGTCAAGAAAGCGCTGGAGCGGACCCGGCTTCGTGAAGAAGTAGAGATTCTTTCCGAACAGCTCGACGCTCGCTTCAAGATGGTTCAGGGCAAAAGCCTGTCGATGGCGCGGGCGGTGAGTGAGGCCCAAAAAGCTGCGGTCAGCAAGTCCACGGTTCTGCTGCTCGGCGAGAGCGGCACCGGAAAAGAAATTTTTGCCAGAGCAATCCACAATTGGAGTCAAAGAAAATCAGCACCGTTTATACCGATCAATTGCGTAGGCCTTTCCAAAGATCTTTTGGAAAGCGAGCTGTTCGGTCATGAGAAAGGCGCATTTACCGGCGCGCACCAGTTAAAGAAAGGAAGAGTCGAGCTAGCCGACGGTGGAACGATTTTTCTTGACGAGGTTGGCGATATCTCCCCGGAGCTTCAAGCCAAGCTTCTGAGGTTTTTACAAGAGCGCGAGTTCGAGCGCGTCGGCGGAACACACCAGATCAGCGTGGATGTGAGAATCGTTGCGGCAACCAACCGCAATATCGACAAAGCGGTGAGCGATGGCACATTTCGTGAGGATCTCTATCATCGGCTAAACGTCATTCCGATCACCCTCACTCCCCTTCGGGAACGCCGTGAAGACATCTCCGAGCTGGCGGCCCATTTCTTACAGCGATTTTCTATTGAAACCAAGAAGCTTTTTTCGAGAATCAGCGACGATGCGGAAGCAACCCTCAAGGCCTACGATTGGCCCGGGAATGTGCGCGAGTTAGCCAATGTAATCGAGCGCGCAGTAGTTCTCGGAGACGGTCCCGTCCTGACCATTGACCTGCTGCCGGCGCGCATCGCCGGTCTAAAGCCAACCCATACAACTGCCGAGGCGAAATCCTATCACGATACAATCAATCATCACCGGCGCGACCTGATCCTGAAGGCGCTGTCTGAGGCTGGTGGCAATCGCGCAGCCGCCGCCAAGGCTCTCGGATTGCATAGAACTCATCTACTGAAGCTGATCAAAGCTTTACAGCTCGGCTAAAGCTTTTTTCATTGGCTGAACCGTTCAACTGTGGCTGAACCGTTCAACGTCTCTCAGTGTAAGGTTTGACTGTATAGCATTCCTGCTCGTGTGCGAAGATCATCCCAGTGATCCGGGTGGCCATGGTGATTTCCCTGACATTTGGACTGATCTAAGTTTCTAACTTCCGCCTAGGAGTTGGCTGCTCAATGAGAAAGTGTGCCAGCCCTACTGCCTTGTAAAGCGGCAAGTCACATGCGGAGAGCTGAATAAAACATTCTGTTCGTTTCGCAAGAGAAATAACCTAACGTGTTCAACTGATATTCAGAAGCAATTTTGTTTTACCGTGAAATGAAAAAATTCAAAAAATGTTTTCTAAAATGGTATTTTTTTCTTGACATACAACTTATAGCGCCTTTATAATCCGGTCAGCTACAAAATATGGGAGGGTTTTTGTTCTACTTCTCTTCGCCTGAGTCACGCT
>JAJONK010000057.1 GCA_021323355.1 Deltaproteobacteria bacterium | reverse complement strand
TATCAGCCCGGCGGCCGCGAGCTGCGTTTCGTAACCTCCGTAGCCGAGCAGAAGCAATCGAATGTTCAACTCCGCCAAGGCACCACGAAACAGGAATATGTCAAACTCAGAACTGCCCGTGACGCCAAGCTCGACATGCCCGGGCTGATTCTGCCCGCCATCCAGATCAATATCCGCGCCGGAGAGTTTCCCGCCCCCGAGACAAATGGTACGGCATATTTGAAGATCCCATTGAATTTGTTTTGAGAGAAACCTTAAGGCTCACGAGATCTCTTCAGGCTTCTAATCCGTGAGACGGCCTGAAGAGCGATGGCCTCCACTCTTCACGCATAAAGAGCTCGTTTACCAAAGCCGCGTGTTTTGGAACTGAAGTTCAGAAGTGGTCAGAGGTGTTGGCAACGTCATTGCCGCGCAAACGGATCGAAGGTCTTCATATTCCTGGCTTGCGGCTCGCGTAAGCTATCGCCAGCCTGCCTGAAATGACATTTCTTAACTTCAGGTACCAGGGCATTCTGAATTGGTCGCACGTTTATAACAATGAAAGAGATATAAAAAGACCGTATTCTGTGGATCCTTACCTACAACTCCTCTGGCTCATACCACTGGGTTTTTTTGCCGGCGGCTACGGCACTCTCATTGGCGCCGGCGGTGGATTTGTTCTCGTCCCCGTGTTGTTGTTCATCTATCCCGGGGAAGCGCCGGAAACGGTTACGAGCATTTCGCTGGCCGTGGTTTTCTTTAATGCGCTTTCTGGGACGCTTGCCTACGCTCGATCCAATCGAATCCACTTCAAGTCGGGCTTGATCTTTGCCGCCGCGACGATACCCGGGGCTGTGGCCGGTGCGCTCGCAACCACGGGCATGAGCCGGGAGCGCTTCAATGTGAGCTTTGGCCTGCTATTGATTGCAATGGCCACTTTTTTAGCGATTAACCCCGGCAAGAAAACCGCGGCCGGATTCGCACAAGCCGGAAGCGATACAAGAAAGCCTTTGAATCTGAATGGGGCTCCCCTGATCGCCGGCGCTGGTGTAAGCACCGTGTTCGGTTTTATCTCCAGCTTCTTCGGGATCGGTGGCGGTTTTCTCTACGTGCCTGCGCTGGTTTACCTCCTGCGCTTCCCAATTCACATCGCCACCGCGACTTCGCTGTTTGTTCTGACAATCACCGCGTTCACAGGCAGCGCCACACATCTTACCGCCGGCCTGTTTCAGCACGGGTTGCGCCGCGTGATCGCGCTTTCCGTCGGCGCCATCATCGGCGCGCAGATAGCCGCGCGGTTCTCCCACCGCATTCGCGGTGATTGGATCATTCGCAGCCTTGCCGCCGCATTGGGGTTGGTAGGGCTGCGGCTCGTTGCGGCGGTGTTTGAATGATTCTCGACCGACTCTGCTCCTTGAATCTTTTTCAAGCTTGCACAAATTTCCGCCCCATTCCGCAGGGCTGCGAAGATATATGCCGATTCAACAGCAAACTTAATCTGGTTCCTGATATCGGGGTTGCGTAGTATCGTTAACCTGTGACAGGAGTGGCAAAACGTAGAGAATACCACTGAGTGAAACCATCGATGTTATCAGCAGCTTCGGCTTGGACCAAAGATCGCGCAAAATCACTGTCCGGCACGGCTCGATGTTTTGCAGAGCGCGAACAGTCTTTTGCTGGTGCTTCAGTGGGGAAACATCGCGTTGATCTCGAGACGATGAATGAACCGCAATGATGAAGGCTGGGCATTTTAAAAATCCCGAAGTCGACTTGCATCGGCTCGAACAAAAAACCAAAGCTGGCCGCCTTCGGGTGGAAGTGATGGATTGACGCGAAATCGCGAAAATGACCGCCTATGATCATCGCATTATTACAAGTGCCATCTAAGGAAACGGAAAACAGGAATGGAGCAACCAAAAGTTAAATTCTTGGGCGCCGCGGGTACCGTTACCGGATCGAAGTTTCTCGTCTCCTATAATGGAACCGAGATTCTGTTGGATTGTGGTTTGTTTCAGGGCTTGAAAGAGCTGCGACTGCGTAATTGGTCGTCTTTCCCGGTGGATGTTAACAGGCTTCGCGCGGTCCTCCTAACTCACGCCCACATCGACCACTCCGGCTATCTCCCGAAGCTCGTCAAACTGGGTTTTGGCGGTAATGTTTATGCCACCTCCGCAACCTGCGATCTGCTGAAAATTCTCTTACCGGATTCTGCTCATCTTCAGGAGGAAGAAGCCGGTTACGCTAATCGGCGCGGCTATTCCAAGCACAAGCCGGCTTTGCCGCTTTACACTGTTGAGGATGCCGAGCGTGCTCTGGAGCTCCTGCGGCCGGTAAGTTACGCCGACGAGATCGAGCTCGCCGACGGGTTGTCATGTCGTTTTACCCGCGTCGGCCATATCCTGGGCGCGGCTGCTATCCGCATCGGTTTTGACATGGCTGGTGGAAAGAGATTTTTAATCGATTCAGGAGATTTAGGCCGGTATGGAAGGCCAATCTTAAAAGATCCTGACCCGATCGAACGCGCCGATTGGCTGCTGTTGGAGTCGACCTATGGAAACCGGACGCATCCGACAAACTCGGAAGACGAACTGGCGAAAGTCATCAACAAGGTAGCTATCGCCAAGGGATGCTTGATTATCCCGTCATTTGCCGTGGGAAGGACGCAGGAGATTATTTACAGCATCCGTACACTAGAGGACCAAGGGAAAATACCGGCGATTCCCGTGCACATTGACAGCCCCATGGCGATAAATGCAACGAATATTTACTGTGCTCATTCTGAAGAGCACGATCTCGATATGAAGCTCCTCAACGAGGCGAAGCTCTGCCCCCTCTGTTCCAAGAAGTTTTACATACACAGAACTGCCGAAGATTCGAAAGCCATCAACGACATGGCCGGACCTTTAATAATCATTTCCGCAAGCGGAATGGTCACCGGCGGCCGTGTTCTCCATCATTTAAAGCTTCGGCTGCCCGATGCCAAAACAACCGTGTTGCTGGTTGGTTTTCAGGCGGAAGGAACCCGCGGTAGAACGCTTCAGAGCGGGATGAAGGAAGTAAAAATGCTGGGTGAAATCATCCCCGTCAGAGCCGAGGTGAAAACCATCGACGGTTTCTCCGCCCATGCCGACCAAGGCGAAATTCTGCGCTGGCTAGGATCTTTCAAAAAGCCGCCGAAAAAAACTTTTGTCATCCATGGCGAACCGCCGGCGAGTAAGGGTCTGGATACCGTCCTAAGGGAGGAGTTGAAGTGGAATACCGAAATTCCCAGCATCGGCCAGACCGTCGTCTTGTACTAATCGTAGGTTCCCGCCGGTCGCAGGTGGATTGACGCGGAATAGTTCGGCTTGCGTGATGGCATTCAACAACGCGTATTACCTATCTGCGCTTTCTGGGTTGACCCTAATGCGCGCATCAACCACCTGACATCCCCCGCCTGGTGGTAATGCGATGACCGGGTTTAGATCCAGCTCTCCGATTTCCGGAACGTCTTCAACCAATCGCGCCACACGCAACAGCAGATTCTCAATCGCAGGTATGTCCGCCGGCGGATGGCCGCGGTAGCCCTGGAGCAGGCGATAGCCGCGAATACTTCGCACCATCTCCGCCGCGTCCAGATCAGTGATTGGCGTCACCCGGAATGAAACGTCTTTGAGAATTTCTACGTGAATACCGCCCAAGCCAAACGCAATCAGAGGGCCAAAAGACCGATCTTGTGTGACTCCAACCATCAACTCAACACCTCCTGAAATCATCGGCTGCACGACCACCCCATCCATCGCCTTCGACATTTGTCGCTTCGCCAGTTGATCACTCACGTATTCGAAGGCGCGGCGCACAGCGTCCTCATTTTGGAGATTTAACTGAACGCCGCCGAATTCAGTTTTATGAATGATTTCGCGCGACGCCAGTTTAAGCGCAACGGGAAACCCAACCTCGGACCCCGCGTAAGCCGCCTCCTCCGCTGTGCGACAGAGAACGTAGGGCGCCAACGGCAACGCCATTGCGGCGAGCACCTGGCGGGTCTCTTCTGCCGAGAGCCAGCCGGCGCCGCGCTCGTGAAGGATTTTACGGCACAGCGACCGCGCAACCGCAGGTTCGATGTCATCAAAGTCCGGTATGATTCCTAGTGGTTGGTTTTTCCATTCGCTGTAGTTAACGAGTTTGCTCAAAACGCGCGCGGGACTTTCCGGAAAGGCAAAGTTAGGAATGTTCTCGCCATCAACTTTGATCGGCATCCGGGTCTCTTCAGCTGATATAACACATGCTAAAACCGGCTTTTGCGCTTTAGCCGCTTTCCTCACATCGGCTACTCTGGAGGCAATGCTCTTCGCCATGGAACCTGTATCCGCGAGACCGACATCGATGTAGAGCACGATGACCGCATCGAGTTCCGCGCTCGGCAGAAGAATCTCCAGCGCCTTGCTGAAGTGCTCGGCACTCGCGGATGCGATCATGTCGACGGGATTGGTTACACTCGCAGACGCAGGCAAGAATGCTTTCAACTGAGTCCTAGTCTCGGCATGGAGCTCGGGAACAATCAGGCCGTTGGCTTCGCAGCTATCCGCGCAAAGAATTCCTAGACCGCCTGCGTTGGTTAGAATTCCGACCCGGCGCCCGCGCGGTAAGGGTTGAGTGCTGAGCGCAGTCGCCAAATCGAACAACTCCTCCAACGTGTCCGCGCGAATGACGCCAGTCTGGTGAAAAAGCGAATCCACCGCTACGTCGCTTGCTGCCAAGGCAGCGGTATGCGAGCCAGCCGCGCGGTGTCCGGCGCTGGTTCTTCCGGCCTTAACAGTGACGATAGGCTTGCGGCGCCCGACTCGCTTGGCGATGCGGGCGAAGCGCCTCGGGTTTCCGAATGATTCCAGGTAGAGCAGAATGACTTGCGTTTGCTTGTCTTCTTCCCAGTATTGCAGCAGATCATTTCCCGAAACATCGGCTTTGTTGCCGACGCTTACAAAGTTCGAGATTCCAATCTGCCGTTCATGTGCGAAAGCGAGCACAGCAAGACCCAGCGCGCCGCTCTGCGATGAAAATGCGATGCCGCCTGGTGCTGGAAACAGTGGAGAAAAAGTGGCATTCAAACTCACCGCCGGGTCTGCGTTCATAATTCCCAGACAGTTGGGTCCCACCATGCGCATGCCATAGCCACGGACTTTGGCAATGAGCTGGTGCTGCAAAGCCACGCCCTCATTCCCTACTTCCGCGAATCCGGCGGTAATAATGACCAAAGCCCTGACTTGACGGTTGGCGCAATCATCAATGACGCCGAGAACTGCGTCGCGTGGCACGGCGATAATCGCCAGATCGACCGTCTGCGGTATGGCGGCAACGGTCGGATAAACAGTGAGCCCGCCTATCGAGACCATGTTTGGGTTTACGGGATAAACCGGTCCCGAAAATCCAGCCCCGAGTAGTGCATTTAAAATCCGGCCGCCGATGCTTGCCGGATTGCGCGAGGCGCCGACCAAAGCCACCGAGGTTGGTCGAAAAAAAGCTTGCAGCGACGCAATCGTCGAAGCCCGGTCGCGCAGTTCGGCGCGTGTGACGCTAAGCTCGTTGGGAATAACCGAAAGATCGATTTCGACATAGCCATCTGAGTGCTTGCGGTGGCACTCGAAGCCGGAGTCCAGAAACACATCCAGCATCGGCTTGTTTTCGCTCATGGTGAGGGCTCTGAAACGGCGAAAGCCGTTTCTCACGGCGAGCAATGTCAGGCGCTCGAGGAGCAATGTGCCGATGCCTTTACTGTGAAATGAATCGTCCACGGCCATCGCAACCTCCGCCGTGTTGTCATCCAGCGCGATGTAACTCCCTGTGGCAATTATCTGCGGGCCGGCGGCGCCGGTTCGAGTGACAATCAGACTCAGCTGCTTGCGTAAGTCTGAAGGATCGCAAAATGCGTTGACCAACTTGTCACTAGGAGGGCCGTAGCCAAAGAACCGCCGCCTTCTGGACTCCCCGGAAAGTCCGGCGAAGAACTTCATCATGGCCTGGCAATCTTCGGGTTGGGCCAGCCGGATCTCCGCGGCGGTGCCATCGCGCAGGATCAACCGACCTGATTCAGCGGAGTCCTGATACGGCACCGGCAAGAATCGTGGATGAACGGAAGCCACAGAGTCTTCTAAAACAACCACCACGGGAGTTTCAAGGAGGAACCCGAAATCAAGTTCACTTGCTGGCAACTGTCAGACAGACAAGCAATTCGACGACCGACGGTGCCGTATAGAGCGGTACCGGAACGGAACTGAAATTCTCTTCTCCTGTGCCTCGAGAAGACGAAATATTCCCGAGCAGAACGCCCGATCGATGGTATAAAGATTGAACCGAACAAACGATTGGTGGCTCCGTTTATCCTGCTGAGAACGCGAGCTAACCCCGGCGGCCTAAGCAACGCGCTGGATAACACTTTCCCTAAGTTTCTGACATTGCGCGCAGAACGCGGCTTCGGGGGCTGTTTCGAGACGCTGCGGCTCAATGGGCTCGCGGCAACCAACGCATATACCGTATCGCCCTTCCCTGATACGCATGAGAGCTTCTTGTATGATAGTCGTTTCCTTGAGGTACCAGTCCGCCAATCTATCGAGCAGATGGCATCTACTTTGGTATGCTGCTTTACCGATCCATTTTTTGTTTTCCTCCACCGTGCGCCGTTCTTTCTGCACATGCTCAAGTGTTCTCGTGATTTCGCCCTGACGCTTTTGTAGCTTCTCGTAACACTTCTCGTTCTTATGCACTATCATCCTAATCTCCTTCGGATTCTCTTCCCGAACATTATCGTATAACTACTCACGGTCCCGCTTGATCATTTACTATGACGTGAAGACTTGCTCGTGGGCAGGTTTCTTTATTCTTTCATTTCAGCGGCGCCGTTATGAGCCAGTGCGACAAAGTCTTTAAGCCCCACCACCGGGCCAGAGCGGCAAACTGCGTGTTGAGCTCCTGTGCGCGATTGTTGTACTTTTCCGTGAGCGAAACTTTTTCGTTGTCAAAGCTTCCTGGCGAAATACTTTAGGCAATTCGTCGCGGAGTGTCTTGACGAGTTCCCGCATCATTCCTTGAGGCGTTTACCGGCTCCGGCTTTCAGGTAAACCGCCGCCGCCGCGTCGGATTGCTTGAAATTATGAACGTAGACCCAATCGCCGGGTGTGGCGCTGGAAGACACGCGCTCAGCGATCCACCGGCGCAGCGTCTCTAATTTATCGGCGCCGGTCAAACCCGATACAAAAATGTTGTAGCCGCTGCTCCCCACTCCTAGCCCCAATTCCAAGGCAGCGAGCGCGCGTTCCTGGCCGACGAATTCTCTTGCGCCGCTCAGGTCGCGAGTCGAGGCAAATTTGCCGGCGATCTTGGCCTCAAACCGCAGATCTTTCGCGCTCAGCTCACGCGGGCGAGTAGAGGATTCGTTCGCGGGCTCGAGAGTTGCCAATTCACTGCCGCCATTCATGCTGCTTCTCCTGTAGGTTTCTTGGCTTTCGGTATGGTCACGCGCAACACGCCCTCATAGAACTCCACTTTGATCTGGCTGGCATCGACCGACTCCGGCAGTTTCAGGCGCCGTAGGAAATGGCCCGATGAGCGCTCCATCGTATGAAAGTGGCCGTGACGATGGGTTTCTTTCAACGCACGGGAGCCCTGTAAGAGCAAATCGCTGTTTTCGATCTCCACCTTTACATCATCGAGCTTGACCCCCGGGAGATCAGCTTCCAACACGAAAGCATCGTCCATTTCATAGAGATCTACAGATGGATTCCAGCCGCGCATCTCACGGCAAAACCCCCAAGGCCGATGAATCATCTCGTCGAAAAGGCGCTCCATTTCGCGCGAGACATGAATTGGAAACGAAACTAGGTCGTTTGAGGTTTTCGCCATCGCGGCGATTTCTCCTCATTCGTGCGGCTGCATCTTTACAGTATTCATCATCAGTAAACGCAACGGCCGTGCCACGTACACGCTTGATTTCCTTGCCGGTTTGCAGTGACAAGACAGCGCCGTTTCTTAAACGTGGGAAGGGGCGGTATGGTTTCTTGCAACCTTGCGAAAGCGCGTCGCGCCGCCACTCAATCAATTACTGGCACATCGGTTGCGTTTTCATCCATCTGAAAACGGGCTCAGCGCAGGAAGGACGCTACGTCGATGGCAGAGAGTCTCCAATATATGATGGGCGGTGACACTTCGGTTACGGAACAATTCTTCGCTACTCTGCGCCGGAGCGAACATCTGGAGCCGGAAAAGAATTTGTTGATCGCGATTCTGCAGGATGCGATTCATGATTATCGCAAGTATTGCCGGGCTCGAGATCCAGAGGGGAGGGGACACTTCCGAGAAGCGCAGAAGTGGATCATGGCAGGCGGTAACAACTGGATTTTTTCTTTCGATAATATCTGCGAATTGTTAGGTCTCGATCCGGATTACATTCGTCGTGGGCTTAACGAGCCAGATGCAGATCGGACGAAGCAGCGGGAAAATCGTAAAAGCCGAGAACTGCATTAATCGTTGCTGCGCACTTCGACTCACAAAAGATAAGTCTACGAACCACTGCAAGCAGTGCGCATCAAATCAAGTTCACTGCGGCCAATAGAGCAACAGAGGCACCCCTGCGTGCCGCACGCAAGATGCGGCGATGCTACCCAGTACGACTCGCTTCGCCGCGGCATGGGCATGAGTCGTCATTGCCAGCAATGTTTCGGGGACGTCTTTTAGGTACCGACAGAGTGCATCGCCCGGTTCGCCATGCAGCACTTCCCATTGGGCTTCGATTTTATGAACGGTTTCGATTTCGGCGGCCAGTCGATGCAGATAGGAAGATTCGAGGATATCCGACTCTCGCTCGTGTAACAGCGCCTTGGGACGGTGCACCGGCAACGCCTGGACCAAAAACAGGCGCGCTGACAATGACCGAGCGGCTCTGACGGCGTACGGCAGTATCTTCTCGGAAAAGGCACTACCGTCCACGGCGGCTGTAACATTAGTAATTTTATTCGGCGCCTCGCAGTCTTTCTGATGCGCCCTAAACAGGAGCACGGGTCTCATAGCTTCACGCAGAACCCGGAAAGCAACGCTGCCGATGATCGCTTCGGTCCATGCAGTGCGCCCGTGAGTAGTCAGCGCCGCAATCGCGCGCGGCTCTCTTTCGAGCTCTGTTCTTATCGCAGCGGCTGGATCTGGTGAGACGGCAAAGCGCAGCTCGGCGCCATATCGGCGAGCGCATTCCTTCAAATAATCTTCTTCGGTCGACATTTCCGCCGGATCCTGAACGACGCGCAAAAATATCAGCTTGCCCGCTGTCGTCCGTGTCAAGCCGCGCGCCAGTGGAATGATCTGCTCCGCGAGCGAGGAACCGTCCAGGCAAACTATCACTTGCTCGAACACAGTGGCCTCGTCCTTTCGTCGACTATCGTTTCATTTATCATGTATTGGCGGCCCTGCCATGTGATGGCTGACGCGTGGCACTTTTTTGTTGAAGCAGTTTCTACTCCACCACGTGCGCTGCCCATGCATTCGCCTCGTTGCCGACCGGATGCTAGTGGCCGCATGGTACTTAGAGGGTCGCCATAGTTCTTTTCCTTTTGGTCTTCACTGACTCCAAAAAAGGCGGCAAGAGCCATGCCATTACATCTTCAATGATTGGATCGCTTTCTTCGCAGTGCTGGGAAGAACGTACATGCAGGATTCGCACGGATGCAGATTCGCAGGAGCTATTTCAAAATGAACTGCTGAGTAATAGGGGCATGCTTCTTGCGCTAGTAACAACAAGAACCAAGCAGAAGGAGAAAACCCCATGCCAATGATCAAAAAACTTAAAGAACTCTTCGACGAGACAAAGGTCAGTTACGAGGTCTACAACCATCCGCTGGCGTATACCGCGCAGGAGATCGCTCAGAGACAACACTTCTCTGGTAATGAGATGGCCAAGGTCGTGATGCTCAAGGTGGACGGCAAAGTGGTGATGGCGGTGGTTACCGGAAATCAAAAAGTGCACCTGCCTACCGTACGCGCAAGCCTCGCCGCCTATGAGGTGAGTTTGGCGACGGAAGACGAGTTTTATTCTAAATTCCCGGGCTGCGAAATCGGCGCGATGCCGCCGTTTGGAAATTTGTATGGTCTACCTGTTTACGTTGACCCGGCCGTGACCAAGGATGAATCGATTTACTTCAATGCCGGAAACCACGTTCAGACGGTTCGGATCCGCTATAAGGACTTCGAAAAACTCGTAAACCCACAGGTGGTCCGATTGACTGTGGAGAAGAAAAAGCACGCAGCCTAAAACTCCAGGCAACCATCGGCTGAGCTGCCGCGTTCATCAGACGTATTTCTAAGAAATATTTCCTTTCATTGTTGGCCGGCGTCTCGGAAACAGCCTGAGGGTTTAACTCTGCAGAATCCGTCGCGGGATTCCAAGTGCCGCGAAAGGGCTCTGAGTCAGTCTTGTGATTCATCTCAGTCCTTTGCACAGCTCGAGGACTTGCAGCAGCCAGCCCGAGGGAGACGGGTGCCAACCTGAAAGCAACTGCAACT
>JAJONK010000521.1 GCA_021323355.1 Deltaproteobacteria bacterium | reverse complement strand
GTCGATGGGCTGCTAGCTTTCACGCAATGGGATGAGGTTGAGCAGGAGGTGCAGCGCGCCGAAGAAGCGGGAGTGAAAATCATCCCATTTGGCAGCGCAGTCTATCCAGCTCGTTTGCGCAGCATCGCTGACCCGCCTCCTTGTCTATACGTAAAGGGCGAGATTCGGCGGGAAGATGATAAGGCCGTAGCCGTGATTGGCACGCGCAGTGCGAGTCACTATGGACGGCGAGTAGCTCGTGATCTGTGTCGCGGCCTGGCTTCTCTGGGCTTTACCGTGATCAGCGGTATGGCCCGGGGCATCGACGGCGTGGCTCACGATGAAGCGCTCAACGCTGGCGGCCGAACCATTGCGGTACTGGGCTCGGGGGTGGACCGAGCTTATCCGCCGGAGCATCAGAAGCTTTATCATCGGATCAGCGAGAACGGCGCTGTGATTTCCGAGTTGCCGCTCGGCGCTCCGCCTCTGGCGTTCAATTTCCCGGCGCGTAATCGCCTGATCAGCGGTCTTTCAGCAGGTGTAGTGGTGGTCGAAGCCACTGAGAAGAGCGGTTCGTTAATCACCGCTGCGATCGCGCTGGAACAGGGGAGAGAAGTTTTTGCTGTCCCGGGAGAAGTGGGCTCAAGCCGCAGTCGCGGTGGCCATCGACTGATTCGCCAGGGAGCCAAACTGGTTGAAAACGTCGATGACATTCTCGAAGAGATCGCGCCGCAGTTAGTCGCGCGCGATCGTCAACCGGCGGCGCTGCGAACGTTGCCGGTCGATGCGCAACCCGAAACGCACAAGATTTTTGACTTGCTTCAGGAGCGTTCGTTGCACATCGATGAAGTGATCGAAGCCAGCGGCTTCTCGGCTTCGAGAGTGTCGCAAATTCTTTTGGAACTTGAGTTGCAGGGGTTTCTCAAGCAACTCCCGGGCAATCGCTATTCAGCGGAATGTTAAACTGTTCATAGTGTTAGACAACAAGGATGGGGTTGAGGGTTATGCCAGCAAAAAATCTAGTCATCGTGGAATCTCCCGCCAAGGCCAAGACCTTGGAAAAATACTTGGGCCGAGATTATCAAGTCAAAGCTTCCGTAGGCCATGTGGTCGATCTGCCCAAGAGCAAACTCGGTGTCGACGTCAAGAAAAATTTTGAGCCTGACTTCCATGTCATCCAGGCAAAGAAAAAAGTTATTGACGATTTAAAAAAAGCGGCCAAGGGCAAGGAGAAGATTTATCTTGCGTCCGATCCTGACCGAGAGGGCGAAGCAATCGCGTGGCATATCGCCGATCAAGTGGCCAAGAATCACAAGAACGTTCATCGCGTCTTGATCAACGAGATCACCAAGAAGGCGGTCCAGGAGGCGATCGCGAATCCGCTCGAGTTGGACCGCAACAAGTTCGACGCGCAAATCGCGCGACGGGTGCTCGACCGTCTGGTCGGTTATCAACTGAGCCCGCTGCTTTGGAACAAAGTCAGGCGCGGCCTCAGTGCGGGGCGCGTACAGTCGGTGGCGGTGCGGTTGGTTTGCGAGCGCGAAAAGGAGATACGGGCGTTTACCGCGCAAGAGTACTGGTCTTTGACAGCTCTTCTCGAAGGACGTCTGCCGCCGTCGTTCAAAGCTCGGCTCGTTCAATGGCGAGGAAACAAGGTAGACAACAAGAAATTCCGACTCGAGAACGAGCCCATGGTGCAGGAGATCGTCAAGTCTCTTGACGGCGCGTCATGGATTATCGGCGAAGTCGAGAAGAAGGAGCGCCGGCGCTATCCGACGCCGCCGTTTGTCACCAGCAAACTGCAACAAGAGGCGGCGCGAAAATTGGGTTTTCAGCCCAAGCGAACCATGCAATTGGCCCAGCAACTCTACGAAGGCATTGAGCTAGGGCAGGAAGGTTCCGTAGGTTTGATTACTTACATGCGAACCGATTCGACCCGCGTGTCCAACGACGCGCTTGCCGCAGTGCGTCAGTTCATAGGCGGGCAGTATGGAAAAAACTATCTTCCAGGCAAGCCAAACAGCTATCGCTCGAAAAAGGGAGCGCAGGACGCTCATGAGGCGATTCGACCGACTTCGCTGGAGTACACCCCGGCGCGCGTTCGGCCGTATTTGCGCCGCGACGCTTTCCAACTCTACTCGCTGATCTGGGATCGGTTCGTTGCCAGCCAAATGGTGCCGGCGGTATTTGATCAGACGAGTTTTGAGATTCCGGTGCGAGAAGCGCTGTTTCGCGCCACCGGACAGCAGATCAAGTTTGACGGCTTCATGAAAGTTTACATCGAAGGGCGAGATGCTCCGGCCGGCAAAGAAACTGAAGACGGCGAAGACGAGGCGGAACGCGAAGCTCAAGATAGCGATGGCGTGTTGCCCGATCTACAAAGAGGCGACGCCCTCACTCTGCTCTCGATGGATCCGCGCCAACATTTTACTCAGCCGCCGCCGCGTTACACGCCGGCCTCGCTGATTAAAGAACTCGACGAAAAAGGTATCGGACGGCCGTCAACTTACGCCGCGATCATCTCGAATATCATCGATCGTGAATATGTGGCTCAGGATGAGCGGCGCACCTTAGCGCCGACCGATTTGGGCTTCTTAGTGACCGATCTGCTGGTAGAAAGCTTTCCCGACATTCTCAATGTTGAGTTCACGGCCGGGATGGAAGACGAATTGGACAAGATAGAAGAAGGGAAAGAGAAGTGGACCAAAGCGATGAAGCGCTTCTACACCCCCTTCTCGCGCGATCTCAAGAAAGCGGAAACCGAGATGCGCGATGTCAAGCGGCAAGAGGTGCCGACGGAAATCCCGTGCGAAAAATGCGGCGCAATGATGGTCATTAAATGGGGACGCAACGGCGAGTTCTTAGCCTGCCCT